>NZ_LHOZ01000133.1:0-15290 GCF_001297205.1 Frigoribacterium sp. RIT-PI-h
CAGTGGCCGACTGCACAGAAGGTGTGGCGTGGGCTGGGGAGTGGGGCGGGCGGACCCGTGTCGGGGGGGTGTGGGGTTTCTGGGTCTGCTGCCGGGGCTGCTGGCCGGGGGCGTCGCTCACGGTGTCTCCGTCGTCGTCGTGGGTGGGCAGGTCGGGTCGTCGTCGCGCGTCGGGCCGCTCTCCGGCAGCGTAGTGCGGCGGCTCGACCCGATGCCCGCTCGCGTTTCCGTCTGTGGACGGACCTGTGAGGGCATCCCGGGTGGGAGGATGGGCGGAACCCCTCGACAGGAGATCACCCGGGGCGTCGCTCCCCCTTTCCGTCATCACCGCACTCGAGGCCTTCGCCGCGCCTGATCGCAAGCAGTCCGTGCACGACCTCGCCGTCGACCCGGCCGGTCCCGCCGAGCAGACCCTGGCCGACCTGACCGGCCCGGTCGAGTGGGTCGACCTGGCCGTCGCGCCCCCGCTGGGCCCCGACCGCAGCGACCCCGAGGGCATGCGTCGTCTGCTCCAGGCGATGGGCGCCGAGGGGCGCTGCGCCGTCCTGTCGGCCTCGGGCTCCGAGGACGACCGCGACCTCGGCGGCGCGCTCGACGGTGTGCTGCACCAAGAGGGCGGCGCGCTCGTCGTCTGCCGTCCCGGCCCGCTGGCCTTCCTGGTCACCGGCGGGGGCGACCGCTGGCTGCTCAGCGACCGCGAGATCCCCGAGCTGACCGGCCCGATCGGCATCATCACGCCGTAGGGGGCATCCCTCTCTCACGCTGATCCGGTACGTAGCGGATCAGCGGACCCGATCCCCCGCCCCTCCGACTGCGGACGATCCGGTAGGTACCGGATCAGCCGCTGGACGGGCACTCCCCCGGCGTCAGCCGCGGCGGATCGGGTCGCCCGTCGTCAGCTGCCAGATCGCGACGCCGTGCAGCCCCTTCGACTCGGCCAGGTCGGCGCGGGCGGTGATCGAGCGTCCGTCCGACCACCAGAGGGTCGAGCCGTCATCGGGCGACGCCGTGTACTCGGCCTGCTCGGCGTCCCACGAACCGGTGGACTGCGCGCCGGTGCGGGCCTCGGCGACCGACACCGCGCCTCCTGCGGCGCCCTCGCCCGTCCAGCGGTAGCCGTACCCCGCCACACCGAGGTCGAGGCGGTCGGCCGGGACGAGCTCGAGCGCGGCGTCGAGCACCTCGCCGACCCAGGGCAGTCCCCCGACGGGCCCGGGCTCGCTGAAGCCGGTGCCGTGCTGGTCGTAGGCCATGAGCACGAACCGGTCGACCGAGTCGGACAGGGCGGCGAGGTCGTACCCGAGGTCCCCGTACCCCGACGGGTCGGTGCTGGGCTGCACGGCCATCGAGATCGCGGCGTCGTCGGGCAGGGCGTCGCGCAGCTCGGCGGCGAAGTCGACCAGCCCCGGGGCGTCCGCGGCCGAGAGCGACTCGAAGTCGATCTGGACGCCGTCCCAGCCGCCGTTGACGACCTCTCCGGTGAGGCCCGACACCACGAACTCCCGGTTGGCCCGGCTCGACAGCAGCTGTGTCGCGAGCTCGCCGCTGAACCCGTCCCGGCCGGCGTTGACGACCAACAGCTCGGCCTTCTTGCCCGCCGACTGGGCGGCCTCGCGCAGGGAGTTGGCGGACTCGTCGCTCGGGGCGACACCGGCCCCGCCGGTCGTGATCGCGACGCCCGAGACGCCCACCGTGTCGATGGCGGCCTCGCTGTGGTCGAACGCCTCGACCGCGGCCGTCGTCGCGTCGGGCGAGGCGATGGCGTACCCCTCGACCGCGAGCCCGGCGGGGATCTTCGCCTGCGGCGCGACCGTCGGGTTGTTCCCGTCGGCCGAGCACGAGATCAGCGTGACCGCGAGCGAGGCGGCGAGCAGCAGGGCGGCGGTGCCGGTGGTCAGGGTGCGCACCGTGCCATCTTCGCCGATCCGGCGGGACGACGTGGTCGCGGCGGGGGGGGGGACGCGGCGGGGGCGCGGCGGGCGCGCCTCGCCGCCCCGCGCCCCCCGGACTCGCGGGGGGCGGGAGTGCTTGGCTCGGCCCATGACAGACGACGACCGACAGCAGACCTGGGACGAGTTCCACGACGACGTGAACATGACGGCCTCGACGCTTCGCGACTGGCTCGACACGGACGAGTCGCGCGAGGTGGGGCAGAAGGACGGCGGCGAGTCCGTCGGGCACGAGAGCGGTCGGCACATCGTGCGCATCCTCGAGAAGAAGAAGGCCGACCTGACCGACGCCGACTGGCAGCACATGGAGAAGGTGCACGGCTACGTCGCACGTCACTCGAAGCAGCGCCCCTCGGGCGACGTCACCGACACGAAGTGGCGCTGGTCCCTGATGAACTGGGGGCACGACCCCCTGGCCTGACCGCCGGGCCGCCGGACCGCCGGGCCGCCGGGCCGCCGACGGGCCCCGACCACCGTCCGGCCCAGCCCGGCAGACTGGGGCGATGAAGACCGCACTCGTCACCGGGGGCTCGCGGGGCATCGGCCTCGCCGTCGTCCGCGACCTCGCCCGCACCCACCACGTGATCGTCCACGGCCGGGACGAGGAGGCGCTGCGGGCGATCACCGCCGACCTCCCGTCCGCGACGGCGTGGGCCGCCGACCTCTCGGGCCCGGCGCTCACGGTGCCGCCGCTCGACGGGCTCGACGTGCTGGTGCACGCGGCCGGCGTGATCGGCGGCCGGGCCGTCGCCGACACCGAGCGGGACGACTGGCGCCGCGTGTTCGAGGTCAACGTGTTCGCCGTGGCCGAGGTGACGCGTCAGCTGCTGCCGGCCCTGCGGGCGGTGCAAGGCACGGTCGTCTCGATCAACAGCGGCTCGGGGTTCACGGCCGGGCCGAACGGCAGCACCTACGCGGCGAGCAAATTCGCGCTGCGGGCGCTGACCGACGCCCTGCGCGAGGAGGAACGCCCGCACGGCGTCCGGGTCAGCTCGGTGCACCCGGGCCGCGTCGACACCGACATGCAGCACGAGCTCGTCACGGCCGCGGGCGGCACGTCCGACACGTCGCTCTACCTCGAGCCGCAGTCCGTCGCCGACGCCGTGCGGCTCGTGGTCGACCTGCCGCACGGGGCCACGGCCGAGGCCGTCTCGGTGCGCCCCACCCGCCGGGCCTGACCTGCCAGGCGCGACCTAAAGGGATCTCGTCAGCCGTCGCGCCACCGTGGCGCCGCGGCGCCGTGGCGCCGGGGCGCCGCGCCGCACCCGTCCTCGGTCGCCGCCGGCGGGCCCGATCTGCGGCCGATCCCGCCCTCGATTGGCCTGACGGGCCGCCCCGCCACGAGATGTCGGCGTGTCGCCGCGTCGTGGTCGCGAATTGCACACCGGTGGAGGCGCGGGTCGGGTCAGGAGGCGCGGGTCGGGTCAGGAGGCGCAGGTCGGGTCAGGAGGCGCAGGGCGGGGCAGGAGGCGCGGGTCGGGGCAGGGGGGGCGGGTCGGGTCGGGGGGCGCGGCTCGGGGCCTCGGCCGCGCCCGGCTCGGTGGGGGCGAGCCGCGCGACCCGGCGGTTGTGCCACGCGATCTGTCCGCACTGGGCGGCGGCCACGGCCAGGAAGACGACGACGGTCGAGAAGCCGAGGCCGGTGGTCTCGCGGATGCCGAAGACTCCGAGCAGCGTCACGCCCGTGCCGAGTCCGCGACCCCACCGGAGGCCGGCCGGGGTGTGCGGGGACTGTCGCCACCACGGGCACCGGTGGGCACCGACGGAGGCGAGCTCTCGAGCCGTCGCGTCGGTCGAGAGGGCGACACCGAAGACGAGCACCACGAGCCACAGCAGCAACCACATGCTGACGAGGCTAGGGGCAGGGAGGCGACCCGCGCCTCCTTCGCCCGGTCGAGATGTCACGACGTGCCGCTCACCCCCGAAGGTGAGCGGCACGTCGTGACATCACGCGAACCGGGACGAGGGCAGCCCGGGCAGGTCAGCTGTAGTCGTGGCCCGAGACGCCGAGGGAGCGGTACACGAACTCGCCGCCCTCGCTGGCGTCGTCGTCGAGTTCCCACATGAGGTCCTCGCCGTCGGAGGCGCCGGGGCGGGTGACGCTCTTCTGCGGCAGGCCGTCGATGAGGGTGAGTTCTTCGGTGGCGGTCTCGTCGTGGCCGACGAAGCGGGCGGTGTAGGTCTGGTCGCTCATGCCCGCACGCTACGCCGCCCTGCTCCGGGCACGGCCGCGACCGACCCACTACCGTGCACGGCATGAGTGCGAAGAAGGCCCCCGAACCGGCGACCCTGTTGATGCTGGGAGCGAGCGGAGACCTCGCCGCGCGCCTCCTGATCCCCGGGCTCGGCGGCCTGTTGGCGCTCGAGCCGACGCGCCGCGTGCAGCTCATCGGCGCCGGCGTCGAGGAGTACTCCGACGCCGAGTGGAAGAAGCGCGTGAAGACGTCGTTCGACAGCGGCCATGCGAGCGGTGCGGCGGTGGACGCGTTGCTCGAGTCCACGACGTACATCACGGCCGACGTGACCGGGGCCGACGGCCTCCGCAGCCTGATCGAGGCCTGCGACGCGCCTCCGTCGATCTACTTCGCCCTGCCGCCCGCCATCACCGAGAAGGCCTGCACGGCCCTGCAGGAGGTCGACCTGCCCGAGGGAACGTCCCTCGCCCTCGAGAAGCCGTTCGGCACCGACCTCGCCAGCGCGAAGAAGCTGAACCGCGAGGTGCTGAAGCTCGTCCCCGAGGACCAGGTGCACCGCGTCGACCACTTCCTCGGTCGGTCGACCGTGCTGAACCTGCTCGGCCTGCGCTTCGCGAACCGCCTCATCGAGCCCATGCTCAACAACCAGCACGTCGAGAGCATCGAGATCGTCTACGACGAAGAGCTCGGCCTCGAGAACCGCGCCCGCTACTACGACCACGCCGGCGCCATGGTCGACATGATCCAGAGCCACCTGCTGCAGGTCATGGCCGTGCTGACGATGAACGCTCCCGCGACGCTCGGCCCCGCCGACCTGCGCGACGAGAAGGAGCTGGTGCTGCGCGCCACCCACGTCTGGGACGACGACGCGGTCGCGAACACGCGCCGCGCCCGGTACGGCAAGGGGAAGGTCGACGGCCGCACCCTGCCCGCCTACGTCGACGAGAACGGCGTCGACCCCTCGCTCGAGACCGAGACGCTGGCCGAGGTCGTCGTCGAGGTGGCGAACTGGCGCTGGGCCGGCGTGCCGATCCTGCTGCGGTCGGGCAAGGCCCTGGCGTCGCGCCGTCGCGAGATCGTCATCACGTTCCGCCCGCCGACCCACGTGCCGAAGGAGTTCATCGGGGGTGGCACCCCCGACCGCCTCCGCATGGCGATCTCGCCGGACGAGATGTCGCTCGAGCTGAACGTCAACGGGCCGGGCGACTCGTACGACCTGTCGCGCGCCTCCCTGCACGCCGACTTCGGCGCGGCCGACCTGACGGCCTACGGCGAGGTGCTCGAGGGCATCCTCGACGACGACCCGACGCTCTCGGTGCGCGGCGACTCGGCGGAAGAGGGCTGGCGCATCGTCGCCCCGGTCGTGAAGGCGTGGACGTCCGGCGAGGTCGCCATCGACGAGTACCCGGCGGGGTCGGCCGGGCCGGAGTCCTGGCCCGCGGGCGTCCACCAGAACGAACCCGCCGTCCGGGCCCGCGAGGGCGCGAAGCTGGCGCACCGCGAGGACTGAGCCGCGGCGCCGGAGGGGCGGGCGGCAGGGCAGGGGCGGCGCGAGCGCAGGAGGCGCGGTGCCGGCGGGCGGGCAGCCGAGGCTGACGAAGGTGCTCACGTCGTCGCGCGGCAGGACGTCGGCGACGGCTCCGGCCTGCATCCCCGCGACCGTGACGCGGCCGCCGTGGCTCGGGAGGAACGCCGTGTCCGAGGCGTCCCGACCGGTCGCGATGCGCAGCAACGTCTGCCGTGGCGCGAGCCCGGTGGCGTCGACCACGTGCCAGGCGCCGTCGACGAAGGCCTCGGCCACGGCGTGGAAGTCCATCGGCGACAAGCCCGGGGCGTAGACGCTGACCAGCCGCGCGGGCACGTCGAGCCCGCGCAACAGGGCGATGACGAGATGGGCGTAGTCACGGCAGACGCCCTGCCGGTCGAGCAGGGTCTGCACGGCGCCGTCGGTCGGAGCACTGGCCCCGGGCACGTAGGCGAGGTGCGAACCGACCCACGTCGCGACCGCGGCCAGCAGCTCGCGCCCCTCGAGCCCGCCGAACTCGGCACGGGCGGCGGGGCTGCGCGTGTCGGACTCGCAGTAGCGGCTCGGGCGGCGGGAGCGCACGAGGGCCCGCCCGGCGCCCGCGGGGTCGTCGAGGCGTCCGTCGGCGACGACCCGGTAGTCCCCGGTGACCCGGCCGGCCCCGACAGCGCACAGGTGGAGGAGGGGGCCGTGGTGGTCGTGCAGCTCGCGGCCCTCGAGAGGGGCGCCGTGCTGGGTGACGACCAGCGCCTCCTCGGTGATGCGGGCGGCGTCGGCTGTGCCGGCCGTGCCGGGCGTGCCGGGCGTGCCGGCCGTGCCGGGCGCCGCTCCCGTGCCGGGCGCGGCGTAGGCGCGGGAGGCGGCGATCGACAGGACGAACTCGGCGGGGCCGTCGACGTCGAACTCGAGTCGGGCGGACGCGGTGCGCTTCATGACGAGAGGGTGGCACGTCCGTGAGTCGGGCGTGTTTCGGGGTGTGCCGTGAAGCGGCTGCGACCCTGCTGGGACCGCCGCTCGATGTCGGTGGTGCCGGGTTGGATGAGCGCATGCCCTCGTACCGCGTCACGCTCACCGTCGGCACCCTGCGACCCGGGGTGCGGCCCGACTCCGTGCTGCCCGCGGCCGCCGCGAGCGCCGCGGGGCTGACCACGGTCGAGGCGAGCGACGTCACGCTGGTGCGGGGCGAGCCACGATTGGTGGTGCGCTACGAGTGCGCCGCCGACGAGCCCGCGCACCGCATCGGGGCCGTCGTCGAGGCGACCGTGGGCGAGCTCGCCGACGTCGTGCAGGGCCGGGTGACGCGTCGCGACGGCGGGGCGTGGACGCTGGTCGGCGCGGTCTGACGCCTTCACCTCGAGGTCGAGGCCGTTCGCAGTCTCCGACCGGCATCGCGGCCGCGCCGCCTCGGAGCACACCGCACCGCACTCGCGCGGACCGGACGTCACGAACCCGGTTATCCACAGGCCGACGTTTTTCATCGAGAAGATCACATATTAATGCTTTTCTGGATGGGTCGAGCACCTGCTCACCCCTCCAGAAAGGCACCGCATGAAGATCCTCTCCCGTCTCGCCACCGGCACTCTCGCATTGGCCCTGATGGCGACCGGCACGACGGCGGCGAACGCAGAGACCCTGCCCGCGCCTGGACCGACAGTCGTCGAGTCCGGCTCGGTGGCGGTCCAGCCCGGTACAGCAGGGACGACCACGAGCGACCACAGCAGAGGCTTCGTGGTCGAGTCGTCCTGGTCCTACGGCACGAAGCCCCGCCTGTACTCGAACTATTTCCACCGCAGCAGGTGGCACGGGTCGTCGGTGAAGACGGCCGCCGGCCGCATCACGCAGAGTGCGAACACGAGCCCGGGCCAGTGGTCGTACGCCTACGGCACCGCCACCCCGAATCGAGTGGACTACGCGTACTACCGCATCACGAGTTGAGCTGCGTGGCGCGTCCCGCCCCGGCGTGACGCGCCACCGCTCTCGCCTCCACCCCGACCTCCCCGTCAGGAAGCCTCGATGCACGTGATCCTCCGGACCTCCATCGTCCTCGTCTCGATGGTCTCGACCGTTGCCGCGCACCTCGTCGCCGAGAGGTCCGAAGAGCTGTTCCCCCTGTCGGCTCCCGCCCAGATCCACATCACGTCGGGCCCAGGAGGCCTGGACGAACCTGCGACCGTGGTCGCGGACTTCGAGGGCAACGACCTGGCCGCAGCTCTCGTGACCTTCGACGCGACCCCGGACGGCGTCCGACGCATCCTCGTCCTCTCTCCTGGTTTCACCGGCCAGCCCGGGGCGCCCGGCGCCCTGGCACCGGGCAGGCAGGTTCACGACTTCGGCACCCGTCTCGCGTCGACGCAGACCCGCGTCCTCGAGGCCGGCGTCGACACGGTCTACGGCCAGTGGACCGTCTTCGGTTCCGACGGCGACATCGAACGCTCCGCTGACGACCTCCGCCGCGACGGATTCACGGCGGAGGTCGTGTGGAACGATGCAGCAGCAACTGCCGCGCAAGCCGTCACGGTGGTCCCGCCCCTCCTCGTGTTCGCTGTCGCCACCTTCCTGTTCGTGACGTCGGCGGCGGCCTGGACCCTGACCGCCGGCTCACGACGGGCTCGTCGCGTCCACGGCCATTCCCGCTACGGGGTGTCGGGCGGCGACCTCGTGAAGACGGCGACGTTCGTCGGGGCCCTGTGGGCGACGACCTGGCTCGGCTGGCTGGCGACGGCCACCCTCCTGTGGGGCTCCAGTCCGAACATCGGCCCGACCGGTCTCCTCGTGGCGCAGATCACGGCTCTGTGCGGCGGGGCCATGATCGTCATCACGGCCCTCGCGGCCCTCGCGGCCCACGGCGGGTCGCGTCCTGGGCTGCGGCCTCGCGAGCGCCGAGCGACGACGATCCTCGGGGTGGCCGCGGGCACCACACTCCTGAGCATCGGGGCGTCCATGCTGGCCGCGACGGATGCACTAGAGGAAGCCGGCGCCGGTCTCCGCGCCGCCACGGCGAAGCACGACTCCTGGCACGACCGATCGGCTCGGATCATCGCTTTGCGGGCGACGGAGGAGTCCGTCGTGGAGCGTGAGGCACCCGACTGGTCCCGCTTCATCGCCAGCGAGGAGGCGACCGGCCACCTCCTGCTGAACTACCTGGACCCAGGATGTCAGGGTCTCTCGTTGACGGTCGACTGCGTGGTGGTCAACCGCACGTACCTGCAGCAGGCGGCATCGCGGGGAACGAGCGGGGTCGACGAGTTCGTCGACGACACCGATGACCGGGTGCGGGTCCTCGTGCCTCTCGGTCTGGAGCCCGAGGCCGGGGCTCTCGAGTCACGTGTGAGAGAGTTCGTAGCATTCCAACGCGAGGTCGAGACGCGATTCACCTGCCCCGACGGCGACTGCTTCGCCGAGGTCCCCGTCGCAGCCGTCACCGTCCAGACATATCGCTCCCCTCTCGAGCTCCCTCTCCTGACGGCCTATCCGCGCACGGATACGGGCGAGGACGTACTCGTCGATCCCGTCGTGGTCGTCGTCCCCCCGACCCAGCGAGTCCTCAGCATGGACTACCACCTGGCGGCCATGAGCACGGGCGACGAGTTGTACACCGGTTCGTACGACGAGCTCGAGGCAGCGCTCCAGGAGCACGGCATCCGCGATCTCGTCTTCGCCCATGCGGAGGTCCGGGACGAGACCGGTTCGCTCGTGCCGCAATGGCGCGCCTGGAAGAACCAGTCCCTCGTCACGCTGTGGCTCTCGTCCTTCCTGGCTGCTGCGATGGTCTTCCTCCTCGTCTGGGCGTCCGTCCGCTCGCGTGCCCGCTCTCTGTCCGTCCGGCGCGTCCACGGCCTCGGCCCGTTCCGTCGCCACGGCCGGATGATGATCCTCATCGGTGTACTCGGTTGCGCTGCGCCGTTCGTCTCCTTCGTGACCCCCCAGCCAGGGACCATGCCGGAGATCCCCCTAGGACGACTGATCACCGCCGGCCTGGCACTCGCCGCAACCTTCCTCCTCCTGGCCTGGCCGACGGCCCTCTGGTGTGAGGGGCGCTCGCGGGGGACGGCCTCGTCCTCCGGCAGAAGAGCCGCTCGGCGCCCAAGCGAAGGAGACATCCATGGTGCGTCCTGATGCCCCATCCACGCCCACTCGCCCGGCGTCACCCGGTAGTCCCCATTCGTCTCTGGTCGTCGCTGATCTGTCCAAGGCCCATTCGGGGCGAGAACTCTGGAAGGACGTGACCGTGACGTTCGACGCCGGGACCATGACGTCGATCTCGGGCCCGAGCGGGGTGGGGAAGTCCACCTTGCTCCAGTGTCTAGGGCTGCTCGGCACATCGACATCGGGCTCGATCGCCTACGAGGGCGCCGAACTCCGCCGCGCGCGAGGTCGGACACGACGACGTCTGCATCGCGACGTCTTCGGGTTCCTCTTCCAGGACTACGGTCTCGTCGACAGCTGGACCGTCGCCAAGAACCTCGACGTCGCCCTGACGGCCCAGAGGGTCGCGTCGCGGGAGCGCGCCGGGCGACGATCCGCAGCCCTCCGACGAGTTCACCTGGAGGGGGTCGAAACGACGAAGGTGTCCCGGTTGAGTGGGGGTGAGCAACAGAGAGTCGCTCTGGCCCGCCTCGTTCTGCACGAGCCCCGGGTCGTCCTCGCTGACGAACCCACCGCAACGCTCGATGACGCGAACGCCGAGATGGTCCTCGAACTGCTTCGCGAACTCGCCGACGACGGCGCCGTCGTCATCGTGGCAACGCACGACGCGCGGGTGCTCGCCGCGAGCGACCAGGTGGTCGAACTCGACGGAGCGACGGCCTTCGTCAGGCCCCGCGTAGGCTCCCGACATGGGGACGACACCGACGCGAACGATGCTGACGACGACCGCTCGCGTGGGGGCCGCGGTGGCGACGGCGGCGCTCGCCCTCGGGGCGCTGACGGCCTGCGGCGGTGACGACGACGACACCGTGGTGACGGTCAGCCCGAGCGTGAGCCCGTCGGCGACGCCCGAGAGCCCGACGCCGGCACCCGCGACTCCCACCGAGGGCACCCCGACGCCGTCGCCGAGCCCGACCAGCCCCAGCGCGCGCCCCACCCCGGTCACGACCGACAAGCCCACCGACCGGCAGACGATCCCCCCGCAGAACTGATGGTCGGCCCCCGTCCACCGGCATCGCACCACGAACTGAACGTCGCACCGCGCGTGTGCGCGGTGCGACGTTCAGAAGGCGGTGCGACCCGAGCCCCGGGAGGGCCGGCTCAGTACCAGTTGACGGACTGCGAGTGCGACCAGGCGCCGCACGGAGTGCCGTAGACCGACTTGATGTAGCCGAGCCCCCAGGTGATCTGCGTCTTGGCGCTCGTCGCCCAGTCGCTGCCGGCCGAGGCCATCTTGCTGCCGGGCAGGGCCTGCGGGATGCCTGCCGCGCCACTGCTGGAGTTGACGGACTTGTAGTTCCAGCCCGACTCCTTCGTCCAGAGCGAGACGAGGCACGAGAACTGGTCGCTGCCCCAGCCGTACTGCGACGACGCGAGCGACTGGGCCGTGGCCTTGGCCCCGGCCACCGAGTTGTCGGACGCGGCGCGGGCGGCCTCGGCGGCAGCGGCGGCCTCGGCGGCGGCCTTCGCCTCGGCAGCGGCCTGGGCCTCGGCGGCCGCCTGCGCGGCGGCGGCCGCAGCAGCGGCCTGGCGGTCGGCCTCGGCGGCGGCGGCCTGCACGGTCTGAGCCGAGAGCGCGGTCTTCTCGACGCGGTCGTTCAGCGTCGAGGCGTCGAGCTTCTCGTAGTCGGCGAGCGAGGCGACCTGGGTCTGCAGCTCGCTGGCGTCGGTCCGGCTCGAGGTCGAGGCCACGACCTGGTTCGCGATCTGGATCGTCGAGCGCGCCTTGGCCTGCGCCAGTGATGTGGCGATCTCGGCCTTCTGCTGCTTGACGTCGGCGGCGTGCTGCTCGGCCGAGATGGTGTCCGCACCGGCGGCCGACATCGAGGTGACCGCGAAGCCGGTCCCCGCCACGAGGGCGACCGCGGCGACGCCTCCGATCAACGACAGGCGGCGACGGGCGCTGCGACGGCGGCCGGCGGAGAGCGAGCGGCGCGTGGCGGGAGCCTCGGCGGTCGGGGTCGACTCGGCGGTGACGGAGTCCTCGCCGGGGGCAGGGGTGTTCTCGGTGGTCATGTGGTCCTCGTGCTCGGCCGACCCGCGCCTCCGGTCGGGCGGGGCGCACACGGCGGAGCCACGCCGGGCGCTCGGGGCGCTCACGGGTGGCCGGTGTCCACGCGACGGGGCGAGGGGCCGTGACAGGTCGGTGTCGGTCTCGCGAGGCCGTGGGGCCTCGACTCGTCCGCCACGGCTGCTCGGCCGAGTGGGGACTCGATCGAGAGGGGCGCACGCGCCCGGGCGAAGTGACGAGTATGCAGAGGCTTCCTGAGTAGAACCACACAATGCACTGTCGAACCGTGCAGTCCGGCGCATCAGCCCAGCGGATGACATCGACCCGCGCCTCCCTCATCCGAGCGAAGGAGGCGCGGGTCGGGCAGGTCAGCGGCCTCCGATCACGACGCCTCGGGTGCCTCCACGACGTCGTCCGCGACGCGGGACCGACGCCAGGCCCCCGTCGCCACGTACTTGACCATCACGTTCAGCACGGCCACCGTCGGCACGGCGAAGAGCGCGCCCGGGATGCCGGCCACGTACGACCCGCCCGCCACGGCGAAGACGACCGCGAGCGGGTGCACCCGCACGGCCGAACCCATGACCAGCGGCTGCAGCACGTGTGCCTCGATCAGGTGCACGACGAGCACTCCGGCCAGCATGACGACGGCCTGGACCGGCCCCGCGAAGACCAGGGCGACGACCACGGCGAGCGCGCCGGGCACGATGGCTCCGACGACCGGGATGAACGACGCCAGGAAGACCAGGATCGCGATCGGCACGGCGGGCGGCAGCCCGAGGACGAACGCGATGAGGCCGATGCCGACGGCGTTGACCGCGGCGACGACGATCTGCACGCGGACGAACGAGGTCAGCGTGTGCCAGCCCGCCTGGCCGGCCCCGTCGACGGCCGGCCGGGCCGCCTTCGGGAAGAGGCGGACGGTCCAGGCCCAGACCCCCCGGCCGTCGATCATCAGGAAGATCGTCGCGAAGAGGGTCAGCAGGCCTCCGGCCAGCAGGTGGCCGGCTGCGGTGCCGATCGACAGCACGCCGCTGAGGATCGCCTTGCTCTCGGTCTGCAGCGCGTTCTGCGCGTCCTTCAGGTAGCCGTCGACGTCGGCGTTCGTCAGCTGGAACGGCGGCCCCTGCAGCAGGGTCGTCAGCTGGTCGTACTGCGCCACGGACTGCTTCTCGATCTGCGGCAGTCCGGCCCGGATCTGCGTCACGGCGAGCAGCACGAGCCCGCCCACGACGACCACCCCGGCCAGCAGCGCCGCCACGATGGCGCGCCAGCGTGGCCACCGGTGCCGGTGCAGGAACCCCGCGACGGGCACGAGGAACGCCGACACGAGGATCGCGATGAGCAGCGGCACGACGATCTCCTCGAGCGTCGCGATCAGCCAGAAGAGCACGGCCAGCACGGCCGCGACCGCGAGCAGGCGCCAGGCCCAGGCGCCCGCGACGAGCATGCCCGGGGGCAGTGCGGCGGCGGGTGGTGCGCCGCCGGGCTGTGCGGCGGCGGGCAGAGCGGCACCGGGCGAGGAGGCGCGGGTCGGGTCGCCCGGGACGGTGGCGGCCGCGGTCGGGTCGGCGGTGCGGGTCGCGTCGTCCGTGGCGCCCCCGTCTGTGGCTGCACCCTGGGAGCGCTGGGAGCGACGTGAGAACTTCATGAGCCGAGTGTCCGGCCGCGCGGCTATCAAGCGGCTGTGACTTCGCTGACCCGGCCCGCGCCTCCTCGGCTGGGCAGCTTCTCGGCGACCGCCGCGTGGCGGGCGCACGGTTCGCGACCGGGCCGGTCAGCCCTCGGGCGCGACCCTCGGGCCGTCGTAGCCGTCGCGTCGCACCTGTTCCGACCACGCCGCGAGCGGCCGCACCCAGAGCCCCTGCTCGCCGTAGAGCGCGCGGTAGACGACGAGCGGCTCGTCGGTCTCGCTGTGGCGTGCGGTGCCGAGCACCTCGTAACGGCCGCCCTTGAAGTGGCGGTAGAAGCCGGGTGCGGGAGGGGTGTCGGCGGTCATCCCGCGAGCCTAGACGGGCGGTGAGGGGCACGATGGTCGGGTGACCCAGGACGCTCCCCCCTCGACCGCCAGCACGCCGACCACCCCGGGCGAACCCGTCGTCGACACCGACGACCGGGCTGCCCGCCGCGAGTTCGACACCCCCTCGGGCCGCGTCGTGGGCCGCGTCGACGGTGCGGTCGTGCGGGTGCTCGGGGTTCCCTACGCCGAGGCCGACCGCTTCGAGCCGCCGCGTCCGGTCGCGCCCTGGTCGTCCCCGCTGCTCGCCTTCGACCGTGCTCCTGCCTCGCCACAGGTCGCGGCACCCGGGCTCGACGCCCTGATCGAGGGTGCCGCCGTCGGCATGGTCGACGACGAGCACTGCCAACGCCTCTCGATCACCCTGCCCGCCGACCTGCTCGCCGACGAGCGCGTGCCGGTGATGGTGTGGATCCACGGCGGCTCGTACGTGTCGGGGGCGGGCGACCTGCGCGTGTACGACCCGCGCGCCCTCGTCGCCGAGCAGCGCGTGATCGTCGTCACCGTGACCTACCGGCTGGGCATGCTCGGTTTCTTCGGCGTCGGCGACGAGGTGCCCGCCAATCTCGGGCTGCTCGACCAGCTCGCGGCGGTCCGCTGGGTGCACGACACGATCGAGGCGTTCGGTGGCGACTCGTCCCGCATCACCCTGTTCGGCCAGTCGGCCGGCGGCGACGCGATCGCGCACCTGATGATCAGCGAGGGCGCCCGGGGGCTCTTCGCCCGGGCCATCGTGCAGAGCGCCCCGCTCGGCATCGCGCGCGGACGCAGCCGCATGGTGGAGGCGATGACGGAGGCGGTGGGCACGCCCCGCAAGGACGCTCCGCTCGACGAGCTGCTCGCCGGGCAGTCCGTGGCCGAACGGGCGGCGAAGCGCTTCGGCCTGCGCGGTGGCATGGCCTTCGGTGTCCAGTACGGCCGCGCACCGCTGCCCGCCGAGTCCGCCGCCGACGACGCCTGGCGCGAGGTCGCCCCCGAGATCGACCTGCTGATCGGTGCGACGGCCGACGAGGCCGCGGTGTTCGCCGAGTTCTCCCCCGTGCTGCAGCGGTTGTTCGGTCTGCCCGTGGTCGGGCGGGTGATCCGGCGCGTGATGGTCGACGCCACGACGAAGGCGGTCTACCACCGGGCCGGCCGGGCCTTCGCCGACCGGCACCGTGCCGCGGGCGGGCGCGTCTCGACGTTCCGGTTCACCTGGGAGCCCGAGGGCACGGCGTTCGGCGCGGCCCACATCACCGAGCTGCCGCTGCTGCTCGGCGGACGCGAGGCCTGGGCGCACACCCGCCTGATCGGCACCACCGACTGGGACGACGTCGACCGCCGCGGCCGCAAGGTGCGCCAGGTCTGGGCCGACTTGGCCCGCACCGGCACGGTCGCCGCCGACGCCACGGCCGGCCTCGCCGACACGCTCGTCGTGCGCCGCCGCTGACCGGGCGGACCCCAACAC
>NZ_LHOZ01000129.1:0-15031 GCF_001297205.1 Frigoribacterium sp. RIT-PI-h
CTGCTGAACGCCCCGTTCGCGATGCAGGCCGCACCACCGATGTGGCGTCGAACCACCCACCTGCGTGGTCCGACCGCACCTCCGCGGTGCGACCCGGGCCCGGGCCCGCGGGCGGGACCGCGCCCGAGCGCGCCCCCGGTCTGCCCCGCGACCCGGCCGCCGCCTCCTCCGCGCCCGCGGCCCGCCCCCCCCCGGCCCCGCCCCCCCCGCCCCCCCCCCGCCCGGCCGCCCCGCCCGCGCGGGGGGCGGGCCCGCGGGCGGTGCGGGGGGTCCCGGGGGGTGGCGGCGGGCCGGCGCCGACGACGACCCGGACCCGCCGCAGCCGGGTAGAACGAGAAGCAGACGACACGAGGAGGCGCGCGATGGCGGGCAAGGGACGCGGCGAGACCGTCGAGGTCGGCGGGCACCGGCTGCAACTGACGAACCTCGACAAGGTGCTCTACCCCGACGCGGGCACGACCAAGGCCGACGTGCTGGGCTACTACGCCGCCGTCGCCGGGTGGATGCTGCCGCACGTCGAGGGCCGCCCGGCGACCCGCAAGCGCTGGGTGAACGGCGTCGACGGTGAGGTGTTCTTCGAGAAGAACCTGCCCGACTCGGCACCCGACTGGGTCTCCCGACACAGCATCGAACACAAGGACCACGCGAACGTCTACCCGATGGTGAACGACGTCGCGACGCTCACCTGGCTGGCGCAGGTCGCCGCGCTCGAGGTGCACGTCCCGCAGTGGCGGTTCGGTCCGAAGGGCGCGCAGCGCAACCCCGACCGGCTCGTGCTCGACCTCGACCCGGGTGAGGGCGTCGGCCTCGCCGAGTGCGTCGCGGTGGCGCAGCTGCTGAAGCCCATCGTCGAGGGCATGGGCCTCGAGTTGATGCCCGTGACGAGCGGCAGCAAGGGCGTGCACCTGTACGCCCGGCTCGACGGGGGGCAGACCAGCGCGCAGGTCGGTGAGGTCGCCCACGAGCTGGCCCGCGCGATGGAGGCCGACCACCCCGACCTCGTGCTCAGCACCATGGGCAAGGCCGACCGCCGGGGCAAGGTGCTGCTCGACTGGTCGCAGAACAACGGGAACAAGACGACGGTCGCGCCGTATTCTCTGCGCGGCCGGACCCGACCGACCGTGGCGATGCCCCGCACCTGGCGCGAGCTCGCCTCGAAGTCGCTGGTGCAGCTGGAGTACACCGACGTGCTCTCACGCCTGAAGCGACGCGGCGACCCCCTGGCCGACGTCTCAGCGCACGTTCCGGTCCCGTCGGGCGAGCTGGGCGAGAACTTCCGCAACACCGAGGCCCCCGACCACGACCCGTCCGAGAAGGTACGTGACCGCCTCGAGGTCTACCGCTCCAAACGCGACGCGTCGAAGACCGCCGAGCCGGTGCCCGCCGACGCGCCCGCCTCGACCGACGGCACGAGCTTCGTCATCCAGGAGCACCACGCCAGCTCGCTGCACTGGGACTTCCGGCTCGAGCACGACGGCGTGCTCGTGAGCTGGGCGCTGCCGAAGGGCGAGCCCGACGACCCGGGCACGAACCACCTCGCCGTGCAGACCGAGGACCACCCGCTCGAGTACGGCACCTTCGAGGGCACGATCGCCAAGGGCGAGTACGGGGCCGGCGAGGTCACGATCTGGGACTCGGGCGAGTACGACCTCGAGAAGTGGCGCGACGGCAAGGAGGTCATCGTCGTGCTGCACGGCGAGCAGCGCGGCACCCGACGCGTCGCGCTGATCCACACCGGGCACGGCGGCGGGCGGGCCGAGTCGAACTGGCTCATCCACCGCATGAAGGACGACGCCGACGGCTCGCACGACGGCGCTTCCGCCGGCGAGTCAGGAAAACGACCGCATCACGCCCGGAAGACGACCGAAGACGCGCGTTCTCCGGAGTCGCCGTCCTCTGCGCAGGCGAGCCGGGGAGGCCCTGCCGGCAACTCCTTACGCACGTCGTCTGCGGCCGGCGGCTCCCCCGAGAAGTCGGGCCGCGCCTCCTCGGCTCGTGACGGGAAGCAGGAATCGCCCGCACCCGACCCGGTCGCGCCGATGCTGGCGACGACGGGCGATGCGCACGACGTGTCCGAGGGCGGGTGGGCGTTCGAGATGAAGTGGGACGGCATCCGCGCCGTGGCGGTCGTCCACGACGGCGCCGGCACGCTGACCAGCCGCAACGGCAACGACCTGACCCCGGCCTACCCCGAGCGGCAGGTGCTGGCCGAGCGGGTCGACGGCGAAGGAGGCGCGGTGCTCGACGGCGAGATCGTCGCCGTCGACGAGAAGGGTCGCCCCGACTTCGGGCTGCTCCAGACGCGCATGGGGCTGACGCGGCCCCGCGACGTGGCCCGGGTGGCGAAGGGAGCGCCGGTGAAGCTGCTGCTGTTCGACGTCATGCGGGCCGAGGGGCGCTCGCTCGTGAAGGACGAGTACGACGACCGTCGCGAGGGGCTCGAACGGATCGTCGAGAGCGGCGGTCCGATCGACGTGCCCCCGGCGTTCGACGGGGACCCGGGGGCGGGGGGCGCCACCTCGAAGCGCCTCCGGCTCGAGGGCGTCGTCGCCAAGCGACGCGACGCGACCTACAGCGCCGGCCGCCGCTCCCGGGCCTGGATCAAGATGAAGCACCACCAGACGCAGGAGGTCGTGATCGCGGGCTGGCGCCCCGGTGCCGGCCGGCGGGCGGACGGCGTCGGCTCGCTGCTGAGGGCGTGCCGGGCGACGACGGCCTGCACTACGTCGGCCGGGTCGGCACGGGGTTCACCGACCGCGAGCTCGACGAGCTGCTGCCGTCGTTGCGGGCGGCCGAGCGGAAGACCAGCCCGCTGGTGGGCGTACCCGCCGTCGACGCACGGGACGCGCACTGGGTCACTCCCTCGCGGGTGGGTGAGGTGTCGATCGCCGAGTGGACCTCGACCGGCCGGCTGCGGCAGCCGAGCTGGCGCGGGTGGCGGCCCGACAAGTCGCCGGACGACGTCGTCCGCGAGGGGGGAGGGCGCGCCGTCGGACGGCGGGCGGCCGGCGGGACCCGGCCCGCGCCTCCCGCCGCCACGAAGTGAACACGCCGCCACCCGATTGCGTGGCGGCGTGTTCACCTCGTGGCGGGACATGGGGACAGCGGGGTATCGGTCTGCTCCCGTCGTGTGTTGAGTGCAGCATGAGCACACCTCCCCCGGCCCCGAGCGACGCGGCGACCCTGCGCGGGCGGCGGGTCGTGCTCGTCGTCGCCGTGCTGGCCTCGTTCGTGGCGTTCCTCGACGGGTCCATCGTCACGGTCGCCCTGCCCGCGATCGCCCGTGAGCTCGGCAGCGGCACGGCCGGCGGCGCCGCGACGGCCGACGACGGAGCCGGCCTCGCCCTGCAGCAGTGGGTGGTCGACGCCTACCTGCTGACGCTGGGGTCGCTCATGCTCGTCGCGGGCTCGCTCAGCGACACGTTCGGCCGGGTGCGCGTGCTGCGCGCGGGGCTGATCGGGTTCGCCGTGACGAGCGTGCTCGCCGCCCTCGCCCCCGACCCGGGCCTGCTGATCGCCGCCCGGGCCCTGCAGGGCGTCACCGCGGCCCTCCTCGTGCCGAGCAGCCTCGCCCTGATCACCTCGACCTTCAGCGGACCGGCGCAGGGCAAGGCCATCGGCAGCTGGACGGCCTGGACCGGGGTCGCGTTCCTGATCGGCCCGCTGACCGGCGGCGCGCTCGTCGACACGCTCGGCTGGCGCTGGGTGTTCGCCGTCGTGGTCGTGCCGGTCGTCCTCACCCTGGTGCTGATGACCCGCCTGCCCGGCGACGCCCACCGGGGGCGCGACGGCGCTCCCCCGCGCGGCGACGTCGTGGGCGCCGTGCTCGCGGCGGTCGGCCTCGCAGGACCGGTCTTCGCGCTGATCGAGGGGCGGCGGGTCGGGTTCGGCGCATGGTTCGTCGTCACACCGCTCGTGGTCGGCCTCCCCGCGCTCGCCGCCTTCGTCTGGTGGGAGCGCCGCCCGCCCGCCCCGATGATGCCGCTCACGCTGTTCCGCACGCGCACCTTCACGGTCGGCAACCTGGCCACGGTCGGCATCTACGCGGCCCTCAGCCTCGGCACCCTGACCATCCCGCTGGTGGCGCAGGAGCTGGCGGGTCTGACGGCGACCCTGGCCGGGCTCGTCACCCTGCCGACGACGATCGTGTCGCTGCTGTTCTCGACCCTGTTCGGCACGCTCGCCGCCACCCACGGCCCCCGCCTGTTCATGACGGTCGGGCCGCTGATCACCGCGAGCGGGTTCCTCTGGATGCTGCTCGTCCGCGATCCGATCGACGTCTGGTGGCAGGTCGTGCCCGGCGTGGTCCTCTTCGGCTTCGGCCTGTCGGTGACCGTGGCTCCGCTCACCTCGACGGTGCTGTCGCAGATCCCGGCGGCGCAGTCGGGCATCGCCTCCGCGGTCAACAACGCCATTTCGCGTGTCGCGGGTCTCGTCGCGGTCGCGTTCCTGGGCGTCATCGCCGGAGGCGCGCTCACGGTGGGCGGGTTCCACCGCGTCGTGATCGTGGTCGCCGTGCTGCTCGGGGTGAGCGCGCTGGTGTCGTTCGTCGGTCTGCGCGACCGCACCCGCGCCTCCTGAGCTCGCCCCCGCGCGGCGACCGGCAGGCGCGCAAGGCCCCCGGCGCCGGGTCGGTTTTACGCCGCGCACCGCACCGCGTCTCGTGCTCCGCACCCGGTCTAGACGAGGTGCCGTGCACGAATCACGGTGCGCTGTGGGTCGGTCGGCTGCACGGGCCACCGCGGCACCATTGCCCTGAGCCGCCTGTGACCCTACGATGAGCCAGACGTGAGCCGCCCTCGTTCGGGGGTGGCTCCAGCTCTGTCGTGAGACAGCCGTGATTACAAGGGAGTAATCGTGTCCGCTGCCCCTGCCCGCTCTTCCTCGACCCCTCGGTCGCGAGCCGTCCGGCCCGCGCGCCGTCCGCGCCGCGGCCTCGCGCTCGCCGCCGGGACCGCCGCCGCGGCCCTGCTGCTCAGCGGCCTGCCCGCGATCGCCGCGCAGGCCGCCCCGGTCGACCTCGCCCGCTTCGGCACGGTCACCGCCTCGGCGAGCCAGGCCGACGGCGACGGCACGTTCCCCGCCGACGCCCTGATCGACGGCGACCCAACGACCCGCTGGGCCAGCGGCAACGGCCCCGACGAGGACGTCGAGTTCACCGCGTCGGTGATCGTCGACCTCGGCGGCACCGCGCGCGTCGACGCGATCGGCCTCGACTGGGAGGCCTCGTACGCGACCGACTACACGGTCGACCTCACGTCGGGCGACCCGACCCTGGCCGAGAGCTGGACCACCGCGCAGATCGTCACGAGCGACGGCGAGCGCGACGACGTCACCTTGTCGACTCCCACCGACGCCCGCTACGTCCGGGTCAGCATGCTGCAGCGCTCGGCGGCGACCTGGGACCCGGCCCGCCCCCACTTCTACGGCTACTCGGCCTACGGCCTGCAGGTCTACGGCGAGGCGCAGACGCGGTCGGTCACCTTCGACCGGTCGACCGCGACCGTCGCGGCCGGCCAGACCCTGACCGCGGGACCCAGCCTCACCGGTCCGCGCGACGAACCGGTCACCGTCCGGGTGCGCTCGACCGGCGGCCCGGCCATGGCGGGCACCGACTACGCGGCCCTCGACGAGACCGTGACCTTCGCGCCCGGCGAGGCCAGCGCCTCCGTCGCCCTCGTCACGACCTCGACGGGCGCCCTCAGCCCGCGCAGGACCGTCGAACTGACCGCGTCCGAGCCGAGCGACCCGACCGTCGTCGGAACGCGCGCCACCCTCACCGTGACGCTCACCCCGACGGGCGCCCTGCCGAACGTCGGTGCGACGACCGTGCTCGACGACTTCGAGGGCGGCGTGCCGACCGGCTACTTCGGCTGGGGCCAGAGCCCCGCAGTCACCCCGGTGCTCGACACCGTGGAGGCGCAGCGCGAGGGTGCGACGGGCGACCAGGCCCTGCGTGCCACCGTCGCCGGTCCGACCACCGCCGAGAGCTGGTTCGGGTTCTCACACGACGTCCCCGCCACCGACTGGAGCGACCACGACGGCTTCTCGTTCTGGTTCCAGGGCACCGCCTCGGGCCTGACCCTGCGCTACGAGTTGAAGAACGGCGACGGCGCCCTGTTCGAGCAGACCGTCGTGGACGACAGCACCGACTGGAAGCAGGTCAGCGTGCTGTTCGCCGACCTGCGGCAGAAAGGCCAGCCGTCGAGCGACCTCCGCTTCGACCCGTCGGCCTCGACCGGCTTCGCGGTCACGCTGACCCCCCTCGGCGCCGGCACCTGGCAGTTCGACGACGTCGCCCTGTTCGAGCGCGCGACGATGATCGAGGACTTCGAGGGAGACGTCCCGCTCGGCACGACCGCCGACCCGCTCGGCTTCTTCACCTGGGGCTCCCCCGCCCCGCTCGAGCCCACGATCAGCCGCGACGTCACCGTGCAGGAGCGCGACGGCCGCGCCGACAACCACGTGTTGAGCGGCACCTCGTCGATCCCCGCGGGCGGCTACGGCGGCCTGAGCCACAACCTGGCCGACAGCCAGGACTGGTCGAGCTACCAGGGCCTGCGCTTCTGGTGGTACGCCTCGCAGGCGAACAACCCGGCCTCGCCGACGGCGGGTGCCGACATCAAGGTCGAGATCAAGGACGGCGACCCGGCCGGCGGCGACACCGCCGAGACCAGCGAGCTGTGGGCGACGACCTTCAAGGACAACTGGGGCAGCAGCACCAGCCGCTGGAAGCTCGTCGAACTGCCCTTCTCGGCGTTCACCCCGTCGGGGTACCAGCCCGGCGACGCGGCGACGACGAACGGCACGCTCGACCTGACGAGCGCGTTCGGCTACTCGTTCACCTTCACGCCGGGCACGCCCGCCCCGGTCGGGTACGCGATCGACGACACGCAGCTCTACGGCACCCCGGCGAGCGCCGCGTCCGTCACGGTGGACCCGTCGCAGGACGTCTACCTGGTCGACGCGGGCGGCTCGGTCGAGATCCCGCTGACGGTGACGACGGCCGGTGACGAGCCCCTGGCGACGGACGTGTCGGTCGACTGGTCGACCGCGGACGGCACGGCCGTCGAGGGCACCGACTACGACGCGGCGTCGGGCACGGTGACGTTCGCGGCGGGGGCCGCCCCGGGGTCGGCGCGGGCCGCGGCCGCGTCGGCCCGCGCCCCCTCGGGGGCCGCGGGGTCGAGGGAGGTCGCGGTGCCGCCGGGGTCGCCCCCGGCGAAGGGCGGGGACGGCCCGCGCGTCGTGATCGGCGCGCACGACCTGCCGTCCCTCGACCCGTCGCTGCCGACGGCCGACCGTGTGGCCGACCTGCTCGGCCGCATGACCCTGGACGAGAAGGTGGGTCAGATGGCGCAGGCCGAACGGCTCGGCCTGTCGTCGCCGCAGGACGTCAGCGGTCGTGCGCTCGGCTCGCTGTTGAGCGGTGGCGGCTCGGTGCCCGAGGGCAACACCGCGGTGGCGTGGGCCGACATGGTCGACGCGTACCAACGCGAGGCGCTCTCGACGCGACTGCAGATCCCCATGGTCTACGGCGTGGACGCCGTGCACGGCCACAGCAACGTGGTGGGTGCGACGATCTTCCCGCACAACACCGGCCTCGGCGCGACCCGCGACCCGGCCCTGGTCGAGCGCATCGCCGAGGTCACCGCGACCGAGGTGCGGGCGACCGGCGTGCCGTGGACCTTCGCCCCCTGCCTCTGCGTCTCGCGGGACGAGCGATGGGGCCGCAGCTACGAGTCGTTCGGCGAGGACCCCGACCTGGTGCGCACCTTCGCGGCCCCGTCGGTGATCGGCCTGCAAGGCGACGACCCGACCGACATCGGCGGCGCCGACGAGGTGCTCGCCACGGCGAAGCACTGGGCCGGCGACGGCGGCACGAGCTACGACGAGTCCGTGGCCGGCACGGGTGCGTACCCGATCGACCAGGGCATCACGAACGCCGACTCGCTCGAGGACTTCACCCGGTTGCACGTCGACCCGTACCTGCCGGCGCTCGAGGCGGGCGTGGGCACGATCATGCCGTCGTACTCGGCGGTCGACCTGGGCGACGGGCCCGTGCGCATGCACGAGAACGCCGCACTGAACAACGACCTGCTGAAGGGCGACCTGGGGTTTCAGGGCTTCCTCATCAGCGACTGGGAGGGCATCGACAAGCTGCCCGGCGGCAGCTACGCCGACAAGGCCGTGCGCTCGGTGAACGCCGGGCTCGACATGGCGATGGCGCCGTACAACTACGGGGCGTTCATCGACGCGATCGTGGCGGCCGTCCGGTCCGGTGACGTCGCCGAGTCGCGGGTCGACGACGCCGTGCGGCGCATCCTCACCCAGAAGTTCGACCTCAACCTGTTCGAGCAGCCCTTCGCCGACCGGACCAACGTCGACGGCGTCGGCTCGGCCGAGAACCGCGCCGTGGCCCGCCAGGCCGCCGGTGAGTCGCAGGTGCTGCTGAAGAACGCCGGAGACGCGCTGCCGTTGGCCGCGGACGCCGACCTGTACGTCGCCGGCTCGAGCGCAGACGACCTCGGCCGCCAGATGGGCGGCTGGACGATCAGCTGGCAGGGCGGATCGGGCGACACGACGACCGGCACGAGCATCGCCGAGGGCATCCGCGAGGTCGCGCCCGGCGCGTCGGTCACGCTGAGCCCCGACGCCTCGGCCCCCATCGGTGCCGGTCAGACCGGCGTCGTGGTGGTCGGCGAGCGCCCGTACGCCGAAGGTCAGGGCGACGTGCCCAACAGCGGCTCCAGCCTGTCGCTGACGGCCTCGGACCAGGCGATCGTGGACAAGGTCTGCGCGGCCACCGCGTCGTGCGTGGTGCTGGTCGTCTCGGGCCGCCCGCAGCCGCTGGGCGACGTCGTGAGCGTGGCCGACGCGGTCGTGGCGGCGTCGCTGCCCGGCTCCGCGGGCGCCGGCGTGGCCGACGTGCTGTTCGGCGACCGGCCCTTCACCGGGCGCCTGCCCGTGACCTGGGCGGCGAGCGCCGACCGGGTGCCGATCAACGTGGGCGCCGCCGACTACGAGCCGCTCTACCCGTACGGCTGGGGTCTGCGCACCGACGGTGCCCGCGAGCGGCTGGAGGCGCTGGTCGCCTCCCTGCCCGAGGGTGCGTCCCGTGCCGCGGTGCAGGCTGTGCTCGACGCCGACGTCTGGGACGGTGACGGCGCGGTGACCGACGCTGCCGCCGCGCGGCGCCGCCTGCTCGCCGCGGTCGCCCCGTTCGGCGGGCCCGACCGCGGCGCGAGGGCCGCGGCGGACGACCTCGTGTCGGGCGCCCGCGGCCTGGCCCAGCAGGCGATGGTCGACGGCACGGCGGCCGACGGGTCGTCGGCCCTGACGGCCGACGCCGAGAACGCGCTGCAGCGCGGGCTGCCCGACGTGGCGCTCGCGCGGTTCGCCGCGGTGCTCGGCATCGCCCTCGGCGTCGTCGAGCCGACCAAGGACGTCGGGCCCGGCACGCTCGCCCCCTCCACCGCCCGCCCGGGCGACACGGTGGCGATCACGGCGACCGGCTTCGCCGCCGGGGAGGACCTCGCGGGCACCGTGTTCTCGGAGCCGCAGTCCATCGGCGGGACCACGGCCACCGCGGCCGGGGTCGGCGTGCTGCGGTTCGTCGTGCCGGCCGACCTCGAGCCGGGCTCGCACGTCGTCGAGCTCGAGGGGTCGGGGCAGATCGCCCGCGCCACGCTCGCGGTGCTCGCCGCGGCGGTGCCGGGCGACCCGGGGACGCCGGGTGGCGGGACGCCCGGCGCGGGCACGCCCGGCACGCCGGGTGGTGGCGGGCCGGGCAGCGGCTCGGGCTCGGGCTCGGGCTCGGGTGGCACCGTCGTGGCGTCGCCGGTCGGGCTCGCCTGGACCGGCTCGGGCGAATGGATCGGCATCGCCGTCGCGGCGTTCCTGATCGTGGCGCTCGGGGTCGCCCTCCGGCTGCGTCGCCCGCGCGACCGCGGCTGACGCGCCCGTCCGCACCGCGCCTCCCCCGGTCGCGCCCCCCCCGGTCGTTACTCCCCCAGGAACCCCGTTCCGGACGATGCACCCCGCTTCTTCGGGGTTCATCGTCCGGAACGGGGTTCTTCGTCGCGTCGGCGCCGCGACTCCTGCGTGCACCCGCTGCTAGCGTCGCGGGGTGCTCACCACCGACCGCCTGCTGCTGCGCCGCTGGCGCGACTCCGACCGCGAGCCGTTCGCGGCCCTGAACGTCGACGCCGAGGTGATGAGGTACTTCCCCTCGACCCGCACGCGTGCCGAGAGCGACGCGATGATCGACCGGCTCGACGCCGCGATCGAGGCCGACGGCTTCGGGCTGTGGGCCGTCGAACGTCGCGACTCGGCGACCTTCGTCGGCTTCGTCGGGCTGTCCCGCCCGACCTCCGATCCGGCGCTCGTCGGGAAGATCGAGATCGGCTGGCGCCTCGCCCGCGAGGCCTGGGGTCAGGGCTTCGCCACCGAGGCCGCCCGGGAGGCCGTCCGGTTCGCGTTCGACCCGTCCGGTGCCGTCCTGCCCGCCCTGATCAGCTTCACGGCGGCGGTCAACGAACCGTCCCGCCGCGTGATGCGCCGCCTCGGCATGACCCACGAGCCCGCCGACGACTTCGAGCACCCCGCGCTGCCGCCCGGCCACGCGCTGCGGCCGCACGTCCTGTACCGGCTGAGCCGCGCCTCCTGACACCACCGGGAACCCCGTTCCGAGCCATGAACCACGAAGGAACGGGGTGCGCCGTGCGGAACGGGGTTCATCGCGTGGTGGACCCGCCACCGACCCCGATCAGCCCGTCGTCCGCGCCCGCCGCGGCGAACGCCTCGCCCACCTCGGCCAGCGGGATCGTCCGGCCGACGAGCGACTCGAGCGGCCACCGCCGCCACGCCTCGGACGCCCACGCCACGCCCTCACCCAAGCGCTCGGGCTCGGCGTCGCGCACGCCGGTGACCGTGACGAGCCCCTCGACCAGCCGGGCGCCGCTCACGCTCACCTCCCGACCGCCGACCGCCACCCCCGCCAGCACCACGACTCCCCCGACGGCCACCTGTCCGACCAGGGCCGACACCCCGGCGACCCCGTCCAACGCGAGCCCGACCGTGCGGTGACGTCCCGACCGGTCGACCGAGGCGAGCCCCCGCGAGAGGGCGTGCGACCCGGTCGACGCCACGGGGTCGGCCACGGCGACGGCGCCGAACGCGCGCGACCGCTCGCGCCGCGCCCCCTCGGGGGCGGCGCCCACGACGCGCGCCCCCGCGTCCCCGGCCACCCCCGGCGCGACCAGTCCGACGGCGCCCGCGCCGGACACGACGACGACCTGACCCGCGAGCGACGGCACCCCCGAGAGCCCGAGCACCGAGGAGGCGCGGTGCAGCACCTCCGCGGCCGTCGCGGTCACTCCAGCCACCGGGGCGAGCACGGCGGCAGGCACGTCGTCGGCGACGACCACCACGGCGGTCCCCCGGCGCAGGTGCACGTGGCTCGCGACCGCGCCGGACAACTGCCAGCTGCGCCGCGTGCGCTCCTCCCCGTACCGCTCGCCCGAGACGCACGCCGAGGTCAGACCCCGATGACACGGGACGCACCGCCCGCACGCCACCGTGCCGGACCAGACGACGCGCATGCCGGGCCGCAGCCGTCGGCCGTCGTGGGCCCGGGCGTGCTCGTCGGCCTCGACGACCCGCCCGACCGCCGAGCCGCCCGGCACCACGGGCAGGGACGCCGCACCACGGCCGACGAGGGTGAGCACCTCGTCCGGGCCGGAGGCGGCGAGCTCGACGGTGACGAGGGCGTCCCCGCGCGCCAGGCGCACCCCGGGCACCGCGATCTCGCTGAAGCCGAGCCCGGTGCCGAGCCAGACCTGTGCCGTCGCCGGCGGGTCCAGGCACACGTCGCGGCCGTCGAGCACGGGGCGCATCGGGTCGACCCGCAGCCGCCCCGCCTGCGTCGCCCTCGACATCGTCCCCCACCCCTCGCACCCGGCCTCCGGTGCACGCCACGAGCCTAGGCAGGGCGGGTGGCGGCTCGGCGAACCCCCGGCGTCCACCGGGTGAACGCGCCGGGCGGCCGGAGGCGCGGGTCGGGTCAGGCGACCGGCGTCAGTCCCAGCGCCCGGATCACGTCGTCGGCCTCGTCCTCGGGCGAGCGACCGGCGTCGACCACGACGTGGCGTTCGTCGGCCTCGGGCGGTTCGAGCGTCGCGACCTGCGAGTCGAGCAGCGTGGTCGGCATGAAATGGCCCTCACGGGCGGCCATGCGGTCGCCGAGCAGGTCGCGGCTGCCGCGCAGGTAGACGAAGACGACGTTGTGCTCGCGCAGCACGTCGCGGTACTTGCGCTTCAGCGCCGAGCAGGTGATCACGCCCGGCACGCCCGCCATGGCGTGTTCGACGATCCAGGACGAGACGGTGTCGAGCCAGGGGGCCCGGTCGTCGTCGTCGAGCGGGGTGCCGGCCGCCATCTTCGCGACGTTCTCGTCGGGGTGCAGGTCGTCGCCCTCGTACGAGTCCCCGCCGGGCCGCCCGGCGAGCAGGGCCGCGACCGTCGACTGGCCCGAACCCGACACGCCCGTGACGACGAGCACGGGATGGGGGGCGTGGGGCCCGCCCGCCGGCACCGCGCCTCCTGCAGTCGTCGCGGAGCCCGAGGAGGCGCGGTCCGCGTTCTCGAGGACGGGCATCAGATGAACACGCTCGCGAGCATGACCCCGGCGAGGGCCGTGAGGCTGAGGACGCACTCCATCAGGCTCCAGGTCTTGAAGTTCTGCCCGACCGTGGTGCCGAGGTACTCCTTGATGAGCCAGAAGCCGGCGTCGTTCACGTGCGACAGGAAGACCGAGCCGGCACCGATGGCGAGCACCAGCAGCGACGCCTCGGGGGTCGACATGTCGGCGGCGAGGGGCGCCATGATGCCGGCGGCCGTGACCGTGGCGACGGTGGCGGAACCCGTGGCGACGCGCACGAGGGCCGCGACGACCCAGGCGACGAGCAGGACGCTGACGCCCGACTCCGAGACGGCGTCACCGATGACGGTGCCGATGCCGGTGTCGATCAACACCTGCTTGAACCCGCCGCCGGCGCCCACGATGAGCAGGATGCCGGCGACGTCGGGCAGCGACGAGCCGAGCGTCTTCGACACTGCGGCCTTGTCCATGCCCCCGGCGCGGGCGTAGAAGACCATCGCGTAGAGGACGGCGACGGTCAGCGCGACCATGGGCGTCCCGAGGAACTCGAGCAGGTCGACCCAGGTGCCCGTGGCCGTCGGCAGTGCCGCCTCGCGGATCGATCGGGCGAGCATCAGCACGACGGGCAGCAGGATGCCGACCAGGGCGTTCGCGAAGCTGGGGCGTGTGCGCGCCGAGCCCTCGCCGCCGTCCTCCTCTTTCGAGACGAAGAGGTCGGGCACCGGCACGGGCGCCCACTTCGCGGCGAGCTTCGAGAAGAGCGGCCCGGCCACGATCACGGTGGGGACGGCCACGAGCACGCCGAGGCCGAGGGTGAGACCGAGGTCGGCACCGACGGTCGACACGGCGAGCAGCGGACCGGGGTGCGGGGGCACGAGGGCGTGCATCGCCGAGAGGCCGGCGAGCGCCGGGATCGCGATGCGCATGAGCGGCAGACCCGAGCGGCGGGCGACGAGCACGATCACCGGGATCAGCAGCACGAGGCCGACCTCGAAGAACATCGGCAGGCCGATCAGCGCGCCGATCAGGGCCATCACCCAGGGCAGTGCCTTCTGGGACGAGCGCGAGATCAGGGTGTCGACGATGCGGTCGGCTCCGCCCGAGTCGCTGAGCAGCTTGCCGAACATCGCGCCGAGTCCGATGAGGATGCCGACGCTCGTCATGGTCGAGCCGAAGCCGGTGCCGAAGCTCGTGACGGCGTCGCCCGGGGCGAGGCCCGCGCCGATGCCGACCCCGACGGCGCCGAGCAGCAGCGCGAGGAAGGGGTGGACCTTCAGCCAGGTGATGAGGCCGACGATCACGACGATGCCCACGAGGGCCGCGATGATCAACTGCGCGTCGGTGCCCGAGGGCGTGGGGGCGGCGGTCGCCGCGGCGAGGAGGTGCATTCCGTCGCGTCCTTCCGAGGACGCTTCACTGCGACCTCTTCGTCGTGGGCCGGAGCCCGGGGGGTTGTCGTCCGGTTGCGCCCGACGGATGTCTGGCAGTCTTGTCTCGCGGACGAGTCTGATTAGTGTGAATAATCAGACTTATGGAGTGTGCCACAGTCACCACGACCGCGCCACCCCGCCTTTCCGCACCTCTCTCCCCTAGGAGTCGACGATGACACCCGGTCTCTCCGCATCACGAGAACGCGGCCTGCACGCCCGCGTGGTGGACGTCCTCGGCACCGAGATCGTCGACGGCCGGCTCGCCGTGGGCTCCACCCTGAACCTCGACGACCTCGCGGCCCGGTTCACCGTCTCGCGGTCGGTGCTGCGCGAGGCCCTGCGGGTGCTGCAGTCGCTCGGGATGGTCGAACCGCGCCAGCGCATCGGCACGCAGGTGCTCCCCCGCACCTCGTGGGACCTCATGAACCCGCAGATCATCCTCTGGCGGGGTCGCAGCCCCGAGTACTTCGTCCAGATGCGCGAGCTGCTCGAGCTGCGACTCGGCCTCGAGCCGGTCGCGGCCCGCTTGAGCGCCCTGGCCTTCACGCCCGACCAGGCCTCGGCCGTCGAGGACGCGGCGCGCACCATGGTGGCGGCCGCCGAGTCCGGGGACGGCCGCGCCTACCTCGAGGCCGACGTCGCGTTCCACACCGCCGTGCTGCGCGGCTCGGGCAACGACGTGATCGGGCACTTCGCCTCGACCGTCGAGGCCCTGCTGCGCACCCGCACCGAAGAGCGCCGGTTCACCATCACCGGGTACACGCCCGCGGCGGCCGAGCTGCACCTCGACCTGGCCCTGGCGATCCGGTCCGGCGACGCGGACGCCGCCTTCTCCCGCTCGTGGCAGCTGATCGACACGACCGTCGACGAGTTCGTCGCCGAGTCCGGCGGCTCCCCCGCCCCCTGACCCGCCCCTCCTGCCGCGCCCCTCGCCCGGCAC
>NZ_LHOZ01000026.1:0-14414 GCF_001297205.1 Frigoribacterium sp. RIT-PI-h
GGGCCCCCCCGCCCCCGGCGGTCCGCGCCCCCCCCCGCCCCCCCCCCCCGGCCCCCCCGCGGGCTGCGCGCTCCCCTTCCCCCCGGCTGCGGCGGGCCCGGGCCGCGGCGGCCGCGGCCCCCCCGCCCCCGCGGGGACCCCGCCGCATCGACCGCGGCCCGCCGCCCCGCGCGAGCGGGACGACGGGCCGTGGTGTCGTCGGGACGACGGAGCCGAGGAGGCGCGGGTCAGACCGCGGGCATCGCTCCGGCGATCGTGATGGTCGCGCCCGAGGTGTAGCTCGACTCGGGGCTCACCAGGTGGACGTAGGCGGCGGCGAGCTCGGCGGGCTGACCGGGACGGCCGAACGGCGCCTGGCCGCCGAACTCCGACACCGTCTCGGCGTCGTCGGAGCCGGGCTGCAGGGGAGTCCACACCGGGCCGGGCGAGACCTGGTTGACGCGGATGCCCTTGGGGGCGAGCTGCTGCGCGAGACCTGCGGTGAAGACGCCGATCGCACCCTTGGTCAGGGCGTAGTCGATCTTGTCGGGGCTGGGCTGCGTGCCCTGCACCGAACCGGTCGTCACGATCGACGAGCCGGGCTCGAGGTGGGGGATCGCGGCCTGGGTCAGCCAGAACAGCGAGTAGACGTTGGTCTTGATGGTCGAGTCGATGTCCTCGGTGGTGAGCGTGAGGATGTCGTCGTTGCTCTTCATGCGACCGGCCACCATGACGAGGGTGTCGAGCCCGCCGAGCTCGTCGACCGCCTTCTGCACGAGGTCCTTGCAGTACTGCTCGTCCGAGATGTCGCCGGGGACGAGGACGGCCTTGCGACCCTCGCCCTCGAGCAGGTCGCGCACCTCTTCGGCGTCCTTCTGCTCGCGGGGCAGGTAGCTGAGCACGAGGTCGGCACCCTCGCGGCTGAGCGCGATCGCGGCGGCGCGACCGATGCCCGAGTCCCCGCCGGTCACGATGCCGCGGAAGCCGGTGAGGCGCTCCTTGCCGACGTAGCTGGTCTCGCCGTGGTCGGGCTTCGGGTCCATCTTCCAGGCCTCGCCCGGCAACGACTGCTCCTGCTTCGGGAACGGCGGTGCGGGGTAGAGGTCGACCGGGTTCTTCTTGTCGTATTGGCTCATGCGTCCACGCTGCTCGCACCGCGCCTCCTGCGGTCGGGGCGTGTACCCCGTGGGCGGTCATTCGGAGCGCACGCGGAGAAAGATGAGCGTCATGCGATCGATCTGGAAGGGCGCGATCACGTTCGGGCTCGTCAACGTGCCCGTCAAGCTGTACAGCGCCACCGAGGACCACGACGTGTCCCTGCACCAGGTGCACGACGCGGACGGTGGGCGCATCCGGTACCAGCGGAAGTGCGAGATCTGCGGCAAGGTCGTCGACTACGAGCACATCGACAAGGCGTACGACGACGGCGACCGCACGGTGGTGATCACGGGCGACGACCTCAAGTCGCTGCCCGAGGAGCGCTCGCGCGAGATCGACGTGCTCGAGTTCGTGCCGAGCGACCAGGTCGACCCGATCATGCTCGACCGCAGCTACTTCCTCGAGCCGGACGGCACCTCGCCCAAGGCCTACGTCCTGCTGCGCCGCACCCTGGAGGAGACCGACCGCACCGCGATCGTGCACTTCTCGCTGCGACAGAAGACGCGGCTCGCCGCCCTGCGCGTGCGGGGCGACGTGCTCATGCTGCAGACCCTGCTCTGGGACGACGAGGTGCGCGAGGCGCGGTTCCCGGCACTCGAGAAGCAGACGCGCATCAGCGACAAGGAGCTCGACATGTCGTCGTCGCTCGTCGACTCGCTGAGCGACGACTTCGAGCCCGCCGATTTCAGCGACGACTACCAGGAAGAGTTGCGACAGCTGATCGACGCGAAGCTCGAGGAGGGGGAGTCGCTCGACACCGACGCCACCTTCGGCGAGAAGCCCGAGGACGACGACGGTGAGGGTGGCGAGGTCATCGACCTGATGGAGGCGTTACGCCGGTCGGTCGAGACGAACCGGTCGGGCGGACACCGCAAGCCGACCAAGAAGCCGGCCGCCGCCGAGAAGCCCGCCGCCGAGAAGCCCGCCGCGAAGAAGCCGGCCACGAAGAAGCAGGCCGGGAAGAAGCCTGCCGCGAAGAAGCCGGCAGCGAAGAAGAAGCCCGCCTCGTCCACCTCCGAGAAGAAGCCGGCTCCCGAGAAGAAGGCGGCCCCCGAGAAGAAGGCCAGCTGACCGTAGCGGTCAGTGCTCGCGGAGCTCCTCGATCAGGTCGGCCTTCTTCAGGTCGGAGTAGCCGGTCACGCCGAGCTCTTTCGCGCGGCCTCTGAGTTCGTCCACCGTCCAGTCGTCGTACGAACCCGACTTCCCGCCCTTCGCGGCCACCTTCTTCTCACTGTTGCCCTTCTGGGCGGCAGCGTTCGAGATTCGCGCGGCTTTCTCCTTCGAGGCGCCCTCGTCGCGGAGCGCCTCGTACATGTCGGGCTTCTTCAGCTGCGGGGGAGTCTCATCCTTCGGCGTCATGCGCCCGACCGTACACTCGGCGCGGCGGCCCGTCGCACGCCTCAGGCGCCGAACTGCCAGCCGGTCACGTCGGGGTGGTCCTCGCCGTGTTCGTAGGCGTAGGCCCGGGCGGCCTCGCGTCGTGACTCGAAGTCCGCGATCACCTCGGGGTGCTCGTCGGCCAGCCCCGGCACCCGGTGCAGCACGTCGAGCACCAACCGGTATCGGTCGATGTCGTTGAGCATCGCCATGTCGAAGGGCGTGGTGGTCGTGCCCTTCTCCTGGAAGCCGCGCACGTGCAGGTTCTCGTGGTTCGTCCGTCGGTAGGTGAGCCGGTGCACGAGCGACGGGTAGCCGTGGAAGTCGAACACGACCGGTTTCGACGTCGTGAAGAGGGCATCGAAGTCGTCGTTCGTGAGGCCGTGCGAGTGCTCCGTCGAGTCTTGCAGTCGCATGAGGTCGACCACGTTGACCACGCGCGTGCTCAGCGACGGCAGTACCTGACGCAGCAGGTCGGCGGCCGCCACGGTCTCGAGGGTCGGCACGTCGCCGGCACAGGCCAGCACCACGTCGGGGTCGACGCCGTCGACGGGGGCACCCTCGGTGCCGGCCCACTCCCAGACGCCCACGCCACGCCGGACGTGCTCCTCGGCCTCGGACAGCGACAGCCAGGCGGGGGACTCCTGCTTGCCGGCGACGATCACGTTGACCGTGTCGGTCGTCCGGAACGCGTGGTCGGCCACGGCCAGCAGGGTGTTGGCGTCGGGCGCCAGGTAGATGCGCACGAGGTGCGCCTGCTTGTTGACGACGACGTCGAGGAACCCGGGGTCCTGGTGCGAGAACCCGTTGTGGTCCTGCCGCCAGACGTGCGACGACAGCAGGTACGTGAAGGACGAGATGGGCGCGCGCCAGTCGATCTCGTCGGCGCTCTCGAGCCATTTGGCGTGCTGGTTGAACATCGAGTCGACGATGTGCACGAAGGCCTCGTAGGTGTTGAGCAGCCCGTGGCGCCCGGTCAGCAGGTAGCCCTCCATGAGGCCCTGCAGCAGGTGCTCGCTCAGCACCTCCATCACGCGCCCGCTGCGGGCCACGTGCTCGTCCTCGGGCCAGATGTCGGCGGCCCACACCCGCTCGGTCACGTCGAACACCGGATCGAGTCGGTTCGAGACGGTCTCGTCGGGTCCGAAGAGACGGAACGTCGTCGGGTTGTCGCGGACGATCTCGGCGAGCCACCGACCGAGCACCCGGGTCGCCTCGGCCTGGGTGCGCCGGTCGTCCGAGGTCTCGACCGCGTGCGTGCGGTAGTCGGTGAGGGTGAGGTCGCGACGCACGAGACCGCCGTTGGACGCCGGGATGGCGCTCATGCGCTTCGCGCCCCGGGGCCGGAGCCCGTCGAGCCAGGCCACCGGCCGACCCGTCTCGTCGAAGAGATCGTCGGCACCGTACGACCGCATCCAGTCGTCGAGCTGCGCCCGGTGTCCGTCGTCCTCTCGGACCCCGCTGAGCGGCACCTGGTGTGCGCGCCAGGTGCCCTCGATGCGCTCGCCGTCGACGACCTTCGGGCCGGTCCAGCCCTTCGGGGTGCGCAGCACGATCATGGGCCACCGCGGGCGTTCGGTGCCGTCGCCGTCGCGGGCCTCGCGCTGCAGCTCGTCGATGCGGGCGAAGGCGTGGTCGAGGGCGGCGGCCATGCGCTCGTGCACCCGCATCGGGTCCTCGCCGTCGAAACCGCCGGCGACGACGAGCGGCTCGTACCCGTAACCCCGCATCAGCTCGAGCAGCTCGCTCTCGGGGATGCGCGAGAGCACCGTCGGGTTCGCGATCTTGTAGCCGTTGAGGTTGAGGATCGGCAGCACGGCCCCGTCGTGCCGGGCGTCGAGCAGCTTGTTCGCGTGCCAGCTCGTCGCCAGTGGCCCGGTCTCGGCCTCGCCGTCGCCGATGACGCAGACGGCCACCAGGTCGGGGTCGTCGAGCACCGCGCCGTAGGCGTGGCTCAGCGAGTACCCGAGTTCGCCGCCCTCGTTGATCGACCCCGGGGTCTCGGGGGCCGCGTGCGACGGGATGCCCCCCGGGAACGAGAACTGCTTGAACAGCTTCCGCAGCCCCGTGGCGTCCTGTGACACCTCGGGGAACAACTCGCTGTAGGTGCCCTCGAGGTACGTGTTGGCGACCATGGCCGGCCCGCCGTGCCCCGGGCCGCAGACGTACAAGAGGTCGCGGTCGTCGCGGCGGATCACGCGGTTGAGGTGCGCGTAGACGAAGCTCAGCGCCGGTGACGTGCCCCAGTGGCCGAGGAGGCGCGGCTTGATGTCGTCGCGCGCGATCGGCCGCGTGAGCAGTGCGTTGTCCATCAGGTAGATCTGCCCGACGGTCAGGTAGTTCGCCGCCCGCCACCACGCGTCGACGAGCACGAGCTCGTCGGGGGTCGCCGACGGCATCGGCGTCGAGTCGTCGTTCGTCACTGGCCCTCCATGTCGTCGGTGGTGCCCTCACGGCTCATCTCGTCGATGGTGATCGCGGCGTTGACGAGGGCGAGGTGGCTGAGGCCCTGGGGCACGTTGCCGAGGAACTGCCCGTCGTCGGCGCTGATCATCTCGGTCAGCAGGCCGACGTCGTTCGGCTGCTGCACGAGCTGGTCCATCAGCTCGACCGCTTCGTCCTGACGGCCCACGCAGGCCAGGGCGCTCGCGAGCCAGAAGGCACAGGCCACGAACGTGCCTTCCTCTTCGTCGACCTCGCTGTAGCGGAACACCAGGGGACCGGCGGAGAGCTCACGCTGCATCGCGTCGATCGTGCGGGACATGCGCTCGCCGCGGTCGAAACCGCTGGGGGCGTGCAGCAGCACCGAGGCGTCGAGCTTCTCGCTGCCCGGGTACATGACGTACGAGCCGATCTTCTCGTTCCAGCCGTGCTCGGCGACCCAGTCCTTGATCTGGTCGCGGTTCTTCCGCCAGAAGACGACGTCCTCGGGGTCGGGGTGCATCTGGCCGACCTCGGTGAGGTGCAGGGCGGCGTCGATTGCCTGCCAACAGCCCATCTTGCTGCTGACGTAGTGCTGCTCGTCCGGCAGCTCCCACATGCCCGAGTCCTTCTCCTGCCAGCGGCGGCAGGCGTCGTCGGCGAAACCGGCGAGCAGGTCGCCGGTGGACTCGTCGAGGATGTTGCCGTCGGCCGCGTACTGGCTCATGATCGCCAGGATGTCCGCGTAGGTGCCGAGCTGCAGCTGCTCGCCCGCCGGATTGCCCTTGTAGACCGGGCCGATGCCGCGCCAGCCCTCGGAGCCGGTCTCGTGGGTGCCGTCGGGCACCGAGCCGTCGAGGTTGAGGAAGATGTGCATCGTGCGGCCGTTGGCCTTGAGCGCCGAGAGCAGCCACGAGACGGCCGCCTGGGTCTCTTCGCGCAGTCCGAAGCGAACGAGCGCGTTGACCGTGTACGCCAGGTCGCGCACCCACGCGAAGCGGTAGTCCCAGTTCTTGTCCCCGGTGAAGTTCTCGGGCAGGGCCGCCGTGGCGGCGGCCGCGATCGCGCCGGTGGGGCTGAAGATCAGCAGTTTGAGCGCCAGGGCGCTGCGCTGCACGGCGCCGGACCACGGGCCGTCCCAGTTGAACTCGTCCGACCAGGTCTGCCAGTTGCGCACCGTGCGCTCGATGCCCTGGTCGACCACGTGCGGGTCGGGCAGATGCAGGGGTTCGTCCTCGACGCCGCAGAGGCAGATCAGCGAGCGCGACCCCTCGTGGGTGGTGAACTCGCCCCAGAACCGGTGAGGGCCACCGTGGGCCTCGCCGTCGCCGGGCTCGACCGAGTCGAGGCGGCCGTGCTCGAAGCCGACCAGGGCCAGGTTGATGTCGGCGGCCCGCAGGACCGGCCCGTGCAACGTGTCGACGCGGCGGATCGGGTGCGTGCCGAACGTGTTGCCCGGGATCACCGCCCAGCGCATGTCGACCGACCCGGTGACGCCCTCGATGCGACGGGCGAGTTCGGCCCAGGGCAGACGCCCCGCGACGCCGGTGACCAGCGCGTCGGTGATCTGGACGACACCCGTGGAGGTGCGGAAGCGGGTCACGAGGACGTTCGTGTTCTCGACGTACTCGCGCTGCACCTCGAAGTCGTCGTCGACGGGGCGCAGTTCGATGCGTCCACCCTTGCCCGCGTCGACGATGCCGGAGAACACCGGGTCGCTGTTCATGTCGGGCATCGGCAGCCAGTCGATCTGGCCGTCGCGGGCGATGAGGGCGACGGTCCGGCCGTCGCCGATCGCCCCGTAGGAGCGCAGCGGCACGTAGCCGTCGTCGCGGGGATCGGGGCGGTGCCATTCGCCGGCGGCGGCCGTCGTCGCGCCGAAGTGCTCGGCCTGGATGTCGTCGGTGGTCTCGAGGGTGTCCGTCACCCCTCCTACGGTGGCCCAGCGCGCCTCCTCGTGCCCGTCCCTCGCAGTGTTCTGTGTGCAAGGGACGGCCTCCGTACCCCTGGGGGCGAGAAACGGAGCCGGTGGACATGTCGGGCGGGTAGACCGGTCGGATGTCCCTTCCGACCGGAACCACGTCCGAACCCCGCCTGTTCTTCGACGCGAGGGCCACCCTCGGCGAGAGTCCCGTCTGGGACGTCGACGCCCACGAGCTGGTCTGGACCGACATCACGAACGGCCTCCTGCACCGCACCTCGGCGGACGGCACACGTGACACGACGGTCGTCGTGGACCCGCCCCTGCCGAGCTTCCAGCGTCGTCGCGGGGGCGGCCTGATCGCCGCACTGGACGACACGGTGATCGTCATGCGCGACGACGGGACCGAGCAGCGGACGATCGCGACGGTCGACCACGCCGACGAGCGCCTCCGGCTGAACGAGGGCAAGTGCGACCCGTTCGGCGCCTTCGTCGTCGGCGCCACCGACCCCGAGGGCAGCCCCGTGGCCGGTCTCTACCGCGTCGCCCCGGACGGCACGCTCACCCAGCTGCGTGACGACTTCGCCACGACCAACGGCTTCGAGTGGAACGACGACGGCAGCGAGATCTACCTGACCGACACCGGCGACGACACGATCTACCGGGCGTCGTGGGATGCCGACGGCACCCTGGGCGAGCTCGTCCCGTTCTCGTCGCAGGGCGCCCACGACGGCCTGGCCCGCGACGAGCACGGCGAGTTCTGGGGGGCCATATACGGAGAGGGCAAGGTGGTGCACCTCGACGCCGACGGCGGTCTCGTCGACGAGATCACCTTCCCGGTGCCGAACCTCACCGGCATCGGCTTCGGCGGTGACGACCTGCGCACGCTGTTCGTGCTGTCGGCCCGCGAGGGGCTGAGCGCCGACCAGCTCGACGAGTTCCCGCTGAGCGGGGGAATCTTCGCCCTCGAGCTCGACCGGGCCGCCCGCCCGCCGTTCCTGTTCGGCTGACGCGACGCGGCCCCGCCGCGGACGACGACGCCCGCCCGATCATGTGATCGGGCGGGCGTCGTCATGCCGTCGGCGGGTGGGCGTCAGATGCGCCCGACGAGCTCCTCGCGGGGGACGGCCCCGGCCGCGATGACGGCCCTGGCCGCGTCACGGGCCTCCTCGACGTTCCAGAGCAGCACGCCCTCGACCGATCCCTCGTCGCCGAGGTAGTAGGCGACCGCACGCCCGTCGCCCTTGTCGTCGACGACCGTCTCGAGCGACGCGTCGAGCGTGCCGACGGCCTCGTACGAGATGTCGAAGACCTTCGAGTAGTAGTACGGCGTGTGGTCGTAGACCTCGTCGGCGCCGGTCATGTTGCGACCGACGACGGGGCCCTGCGACTTGGCGTTGTCGACGTGCTCGACGCGGCGGCGCCCGAGGATCGCGTCCGGGTACGAGGCCACGTCGCCGGCGGCGAACACGTTCGCATCGCTCGTCCGCAGGTGCTCGTCGACCACGATGCCGTCGTCGACGGTCAGACCCGCGTCGGCCGCGAGCTGGTCGTCGACCGAGATGCCGAGCCCGACGACGACCGCGTCGGCGTCGAGGGTCGTGCCGTCGTCGAGTCGCAGGTGGACGCCGGCGTCGTCGGCCGTGCCGCTCTCGACGCGACGTCCGCGGGCCAGCTCGACCCGCGCCTCCTCGAATGCTCCCTCGAACGCCGAGGCGATCGACGCGGGGAAGACCGATCCGCCGAGCACGTCGTCCGGGAAGACCAGCGTCACGCGGGTGTCGTTCTGCACGAGGGCCGCGGCGAGCTCGGTGCCGATGTAGCTGCCGCCGACGACGACGACGTGGCGGCCGCCGCCGGAGAGGGAGCGCAGTCGGCGGTAGTCCTCGGCGGTCCGGAAGTACACGACGCGGTCGTCGTCCGGCAGGTCGAGTGCGGTGGGACTGCCGCCCGTGGCGAGCAGCAGGGCGCCGTAGCCGATGACGTCGCCGGCGCTGGTGGTCACGGTGCGGGCGTCGCGGTCGATCGACTCGACGAGCGTGCGCAGCCGGATCTCGGCACCCGAGTCGGCGACGGTGCCGAGGTCGTTGTCGGCCTCGGTGTAGTCGGGGTCGGTCCAGAGCTTCTTGGACAGCGCCGGACGCGTGTAGGGCGCATCGACGTCGGCGCTGACGATCAGCACCGACGCGTCGGGGGTGGCCTCGTGGATGGCCTTGGCGGCGGCGTCGGCGGTCATGCCGCCGCCCACGATGACGTGGTCGAACGATTCGGTCATGGGGTCGTCCTCTCGACGAGAGAGGGCACCGCCCGGGAGGCGCGGGTCGCGCGCTCCCGGACGGTGCCCTCGTGAGGTGGTCGGGTCAGTTGGCGATGGCGCCGACGCGGTCGAGGCCCTCGGCTGCGGCCTCCTCGTCACGCTGGCGCGTGTCGTCCTGACGGGCGTCCTTCTCGGGGTGACGGTTCTCGGCACCGGTCATCCAGGCGAGCTGCTCGAGGCGCTCGAGGATGCTGTGCAACACGTCGGCCGTCGTGGGGTCCTCGTCGTCGACGTCGTCGTGGACCGCGCGCATCGTGCCGGTGACGGCGTACATGCGGTCGACGATCAGGTCGACCACCGCGGTGGTCTCGACGGGGCCGGCGGGGAACTCGGGCAGGCTCGTCCCGCGGGTGACGGTCGAGGTGCGGCCGTCGGGGATCAGGTAGACGGCGCGCATGCGCTCGGCCACCTCGTCGCTGAACTCGCGGGCGGCGTCGACGATCTCGTCGAGCTGCAGGTGGAGGTCGCGGAAGTTCGAGCCGAGCAGGTTCCAGTGCGCCTGCTTGCCCTGGACGTGCAGTTCGATGAGGTCGACGAGGACCTTCTGCATGTTGTCGCGGAGTTGGTCGGATCCCTGGAACATGATGTCTCCCGTTCGTCGTGGGTTCGTGCGGAGTCGTCGCACCGGTGGGTGCGAGGTGGACGGTAGACCGCGGCCCTCGGCGACGGCTCAGTCTTCGGGGGACAGGCGAGCAGGACGGCCCGACCGGAGCGCCTGACCGCGCCCCCCGGGGACGTGCCGACGTGGCGCTGCCGGCCGTGATCGACTCGTGATCCACGGCCCTGGAGGACGGACCGTACCGGATGGTATGTTCGCCTGCATCGGCACCGAAGCCGACGCCCGGCCGCGGGTACCCGATCCTCGGCCCATGCTCTGAGGGGGGCTGACATGGCACGAGCGGTACCCGGACGCGCCGACCGACCCGGCTTCGACGCGGTCGAGATCACCAGGCTGCGACGCGAGATCGAGAGCGCGTGGGGCGCGTTCGACGACATCGAGCAGATGGACTTCGCCCATCGAGTGAGGGTCGTCCACGGCCTCGCGGACGCCCTGCCCGACGCGGCGAGCGCGGCGGCCCGAGCCGGGCTCGGCGGTCTCGCCCTGGCCCTGCTCGACGACGCGGCGTCCTTCCCGCCCCCGTGGGCGTCGATCTGCGGCCGCTGGGACCTCACGCTCGAGATGGCCCGGGCCGCGGTCGAGTCGATCGCCTGGCCCGAGGGCGAGCCCTGGGGCGAGCTGCCGCTGGTGGGCACGGCCGCCTGACGTCGCCTAGCGTGGCGGCATGAGCTCCACACCGTCGCGCGGTCACGGACGCCGTCGCGTCGGCCTCCGGCGGGTCCTCCGCACCGTCGTGCTCGCCTACCGGTACGTCTGGGGGGTGCGCCTCGGGCCGCGATCCGGCGGGGGGGGGCCGGGGCGCTACCGCGACGGCGACCGCGAGCCGGTGCTGCTGCTGCCGGGCGTCTACGAGACCTGGCGGTTCCTCCGTCCGGTGGCCGACCGGCTGAACGACCTGGGGCACCCGGTCGTCGTCGCGCCGGGCATGGGTCACAACCGTCGTCCGATCGCGGCCACCGCCGAGGTCGCGCAACGCATCCTGGACGCCCACGACCTGAGGGACGTCGTGGTCCTGGCGCACAGCAAGGGCGGACTGGTCGGCAAGACGATGATGGTCGCGACCGACACCGATCGCCGCATCGCCCGCATGGTGACGGTGAACAGTCCGTTCTCGGGGTCGCGCTGGGCGACGGTGCTGCCCGTCCGGGCGCTGCGGCCCTTCTCGCCCCGTGATGCCGACCTGCTGCGGCTCGCCGAGCAGCGTGAGGCGAACCGCACCATCGCCTCGATGGCGTCCCGGTTCGACGCCCACGTCACCGAGGGAAGCGTGCTGCCGGGCGCGGTCAACCTCGAGTTCCCGGTCGACGGGCACTTCCGGCCGCTGGGCCACGCACGGTGCGTCGCGATGATCGTGCGCGAGGTCGAGCACGGGGCGGGCGCGGGGCCGACGGCCGAGGCGTCCTAGCCCTCGACCCAGCCGAGGGCCCGCAGTGTCTCGACCGGGCGCTCGACGTGGGCGAAGTGGCCGCAGTCGTCGAGCAGCGTCGTGCGGGCGTGACGGACGACCTCGCCGAGGCGGTCGAGGTCCGACGATCGGGCGAAGACGTCGTCGGCACCGCTGACGGCGGCCACGTCGCACTCGATCCCGCGCCACCGCGCGGTGTCGTAGCCCTGCCCCGAGCGGGACGCGGCGAGGAACCCCCGGGGCCGCAGCTCGGCGACGAACGCCTCGAGCACCGAGCGGGGGACGCGGTCGACGTGTCGGAACACCGGCGACGACAGGGTGCGCAGCAGGCCGAGACGTGCGGCACCCCGCAGCAAGGACACGGAGGCGCGGGGCAGCACCGCGAACACCGCGCGCAGCAAGGTGAACGCGGGCAGTCGGAGGAGGCCGCGCACCGGGTGCGTCACGGCGTCGATCGCCGAGAACGACGTGGCCGACACGACCGAGACGCTGAGCACGAGGTCGGGTCGGACGGCGGCCAGGTGCAGGGCGACGAACGCCCCCATCGAGTGGCCGACGAGGTCGAACTCGGTGATGCCCAACGCCTCGGTGACCTCGACCACCACGGCGGCGGCCGACTCCACGTCGAGACCCCGGGCGGGTTCCGGCGAGGCCCCCCACCCGGGCAGGTCGATCAGGACGGGTCGCGAGACGACCGCGTCCACCTCGCGGAGGGCCTGCAGCAGAGGAGTCCAGGTCGTCCACGAGCCGGCCGCCCCGTGCAGCATGACCGTGGCCCGGCGTCGCGCGGACCGGTCGGCCGGCACCGGTGCGTGGTGCACGACGGTCCGGCCCTGCGCCGTCTCGACGGTCTCGCGGTCGATGCCGACGGCCCGCGGATCGGTCACCAGGTCGAAGGGGGCGTACCGGTCGAGGCTCGGATCGAGCACCTCTGTCGCCCGGCCCCGTCGCATCGTCGGATGCTACCCGATGATCTCTTCCCGCACGCGTCGCAGGTCCTCGAGCAGCGACCCGACCAGCACCCAGTTGTCCGGGTCGGGTCGCAGCACGCTGACCGGCGAGGTGAGAGCCGGGCCGTCGTCGTGCCCGGGGCCCGTCGCGTGCCCGCCGGTGGTGTCGGGGACGCGGGAGTCGCGCGCACCCGGGAGCGCCTCCTCGGTGGTCCGCGCCAACAGGCGCACGTCGTGGGCGGCCCGTCGCAGGTCCTCGGCGATGCTCTGCACCACGGGGTCGTCGGCCAACCCCGGGTCGTAGTTGTCGTGGACCGACCGCACCATGCCCACGACGCGGTTGACGAGCACGGTCAGCCGCCGGAGCAGCGCCGCGTCGGCCTCGAGCACGCTGCGGTTGCGGCTCGCGCGGGGGTTGAGCTGCAGGCTCTCCTCGCCCGCGGTGACCGCGTCGACCGCTCGGGCCTGGACCACCCGCAGCTCGCGCGCCTCGGTCAAGCCGGTGGCGAGTCGCGGCCCGTCGACCGGCTCGTCGAGCACGGCGGCGGTCTCGTCGAGCACGGATGCGATGTCGCGCGCCAGGCGGCCGACGGCGAGGTGCGCCGGCGCGAGCGCGACGGGAGGCACGATCAACGCGTTGATCGCCAGCGCGATGGCCGCGCCGATGATGGTCTCGAGCACCCGGTCGAGCGCGTAGTCGGGCGTCTGGGCGCCGATCGCGAGGACGAGCATCGCCGAGATCGGCACCTGGTTCGCCGAACTCGGCGTCAGGCGGAACGCCCAGGCGACGAGCAGGCTCACCACGACGATCGCCAGCACGATCCAGGTCGCGTCACCGAACAGCTGGCCGGCCGCGAACGCGATGAGCACGCCGGCGATGACGCCCACGCTGCGCTCGAGCCCGCGGACGAACGACTGGTTGACGCTCGGCAGCACCACGAGCAGGGCCGCGATCGCCGCGAAGATCGGCAACGGCTGCTGCAACAGGGCCACCGACGCGAACCACGCCGCCATCACCGCGACGCTGGTCTTCACCACCTGCAACAGGGGCGCGCGCTTCGTCTGGCGGATGCGCGAGACGATCTTCACGACCCCCAGGGTAGACGGGGAGGCGCGGCCCGCGTCGCGACGCCGCGTCAGGTCACGAAACGGCCCCCCCCCCCCCCCCCCCCGCCGAGCGGGTCGGGTGCTGGTTGACTGCGTCCCCGTGTGGCCCACCCCCGCCGAGGTGCCCCCCGCCGCGTTCGCGAACTCGGGGCTGACCGTCGTCGCCTTCCGCCCCCCCTCGGCCGAGCCCTCGGGCGCCGGGTTCCTCTACGGCTACGAGGTCGACCCGGTCGCCCCCGCCGGCGCGACGTCGACCGTGCTGACCTTCATCGACACCGCCCCCCGGGCCGCCGACGCGTCGTCGGTCCTCCCCCGCGACCCGACCACCGGTCAGCCGCTCGCCGTCTGGGCCTACCCGGCCGACCCCCTGCTGCCGGCGCTCGCCGGGGCCACCTACCCCGACCGGGTCGCCGACGCGCTCGCGGCCCTCGGCGTCGTCGTCACCGACCCCCGGTTGAGCGTCGCGGCGCACCGACCCGGCAAGCGGGCCGTGATCCGCCTCGACGCCGCCGAGACGACCGTCTTCCTCAAGGTGGTCCGGCCCGTCCGGGGGGGGCCGGGCGTCGCCCTGCGCGAGGCGGCCCGGGCGCAGGGGCTGCGGCGCCCGCCGTGCTCGCGTCGCGACCGGACGGCCTGCGCGGCCGCGGGCGCGTCCCCGGGGTGCCGGCCGGGCAGCGCGTCGTCGAGCTCGCCGACGACCCCCGGTTCGTCGAGCAGATGGTCGACCTGGGGACGCGCATCGCCCGGGTCGAGGTGACCGCCCGGGCACAGTCCGACGCCCTCGACCACGGGGCCTGGCACCGGTCGACGCTGCGCGCCGCGCTGCCCGACCGGGCGACCGAGATCGACGGCCTCTACGACGAGATCGACCGGCGCCGCGCCTCCTCCGCCTCCGACGCCCTGGTCGTGATCCACGGCGACCTGCACCTCGAGCAGCTGTTCGTGCACCCGTCCGAGCCATGGCGGGTCACCGGTCTGCTCGACGTCGACACCGCGGGGCTCGGGCACCCGGCCCGTGACGCCGCGGCCCTCGTCGCCCACCTGGTCGTGACCGGGCAGTGGCACCGGGGCGACGGCGGCGGGGCCGCGGCACGGGCCTGCGAGGGCGGTCTCTTCCTCCAGTCTGTCTCCTACGGCGGTTGGCCCTGCGGGGCTGTGTC
>NZ_LHOZ01000046.1:0-14378 GCF_001297205.1 Frigoribacterium sp. RIT-PI-h
CGCCGCCCGCCTCTCCGAGCACGGCCTCCCCGTGCCGGGCGGTTCGGTGCTGAGCGCCCCCGACGTCGACCGGGTGCGCGAGCTGCCCTCGGCAGCACTCGCCCGTCGGCCCGGACCGGGGCCCCCCGCGCCCCCCCGCCCTGCCGCGCCCACTCCGCCCTCACGCCGCGCCCACCCCGCCGCGACCCCCGATACCTGCACCACGAAAGGCCGTCATGTCCCCTGTCTCACATCCCCGCCCCCTGCTGATCGTCGTCGGCCAGGGCTACGTCGGCCTACCGCTCGCCATGCGAGCCGTCGACGCCGGTTTCCACGTCGTCGGGCTCGACGTCGACCGGTCGCGTGTCGAGGCCCTCGCCACCGGCATCTCGTTCGTCGAGGACGTCCCCGATGCCCAGGTCGCCGCGGCCCTCGACTCGGGCCGCTACACACCGCGGTCGTCGCTCGAGGGCATCGACCACTTCGACCACGCGATCATCAGCGTGCCGACCCCGCTCCGCGAGACCCTGCCCGACCTCAGCTACATCGAGGCGGCCGCTCGGACGCTCGGGGCCGTCCTGCGGCCCGGCGCGACGGTCGTGCTCGAGTCCACCACGTCCCCGGGCACCACCGCCGAGGTGCTCGTTCCGATCCTCGAGGCCGTCAGCGGGCTGTCGGCAGGCCGTGACTTCCACGTCGGATTCAGCCCCGAGCGCATCGATCCCGGCAATTCCGAGTGGTCGTTCCGGACGACCCCGAAGATCGTCTCGGGCATCGACGACGCCTCGCTCGCCGAGGTGACCAAGCTCTACGACGCGCTCGTCGACGTGACGGTCCCGGTCGCGGGCACTCGAGAGGCCGAGCTGGCGAAGCTGATCGAGAACACGTTCCGTCACGTCAACATCGCCTTGGTCAACGAGCTGGCCGTCGCCGCGCACGATCTCGGGATCAACATCTGGCAGGCCCTCGACGCGGCCGGCACGAAGCCGTTCGGTTTCATGCAGTTCATGCCGGGCCCCGGCGTCGGGGGGCACTGTCTGCCGGTCGACCCGAGCTACCTCTCGTGGGAGGTCCGACGCAAGCTCGGCCGATCGCTGCGTTTCGTCGAGCTGGCGAACGAGGTCAACGAGGGCATGCCCGAATACGTCGTCCGGCGCCTCGAGGCCTTGCTGAACGACGAGTCGAAGGCGGTTCGCGGTGCGAACGTGCTGCTGGTCGGTCTGTCCTACAAGGCCGACAGCGGCGACGTCCGAGAGGCGCCGGCGGTCCGCATCGCACGCCTCCTCGCTGCTCGTGGGGCATCGGTCACGGCGGTCGATCCCCATGTCTCCGATCGCGACTGGCCGGCGGGTGTCGTCCGCTCCGAGCTCGACGACGAGACCGCGTCGTCCGCCGACGTCTCCGTGGTGCTCACGCGACACACCGACGTCGACCTCGGCGCGCTCCGCGGTCGCCTGGTCCTCGACACCCGCAACGTCGTGGACGAGCCGACCCGCGTGGTCCTCTGACCCGCCGTGACCGGTTCCTCCTCATCGTCACCTCCCCCCTCCTCCCGACAGCAGAAAGCACGCTCGTGACCGACTCCTCCTCCACCACCACCACCTCCACCTCCCCCTATCGAGGTCTGCGCGTGCTCGTCACCGGCGCGGCCGGGTTCATCGGCTCGGCCCTCGTGCCGCGCCTCCTCGACGCCGGAGCCACGGTCGTCGGCATCGACGTCCGCCAGGGCCACACCGGGCCGGGCTACGAACACGTCCAAGGCGACGCCGCGGCACTGACCGCCGACCAGCTGCGTTCCTTGCGTCCCGACATGGTCGTCCACCTCGCGTCGGTCGTCGGGGTCGTCGCCGCGTCCGCGGACCCCGAGGCCACCCGGTCGACCATCCTCGGCATGACCGCCCGGTTCGTCGACCTCGTCGAGGGGCTCGGCGGAGTCCGCTTCGTCTACGTGTCGTCATCCGAGGTCTACGGGCAATCCACGTCGTTCCCCCTCGTCGAGACCTCGCCCCTGTCCCCCCTGTCGGCCTATGGGTGCGCCAAGCGCGAGGCCGAGGAGCTCGTCCTGGCCGAGACCGAGGCCGGACGCCTCGACGGTGTCGTGGTCCGGCCCTTCAACGTGTACGGGCCCGGCCAGCGCACCGACTTCGTCGTCACGCGGTTCGTCGAGCAAGCCCTTCGCGGTGAAGACGTCACCGTGGTCGGCTCGGGTGACCAGCTCCGCACCTTCACCTACGTGGACGACTTCGTCGACGGTCTACTCCGGGCGGCCGTGCACCAGGGCGACGAGCGTCTCTTCAACCTGTCGGGCCACGAGACGTGGACCGTCGGCGCACTCGCCAGCACGGTCGTCGACCTCGCCGACTCGTCCAGTTCCGTCGTCTCGACCGCCCCGACCGATCTCGGTCGACCCCGCGAGATCGAGGTCGAGAACCGGGTGGCGAGCTGTGACCGGGCCCGGCGCGTGCTCGGGTACCACCCCCGGGTCGGCGTGCTCGAGGGCGTGGCACGCTGCGTCGCTGCCGCACGGGCCGTCGAGCACGGCGACGTGGCAGCGACGCTCGTCGCCGGGTGAGAGCTGCTCCGCGCGGCTTTCGTTCCGTCGACGTCGGTCGACACGACCCGGTGCACCCCGAAGGGCACCCGGCCTCTCCGGCCGGGTGCCCTCCGGGGTCCCGGCGCGGCAGACTGGACCCATGCGCACCTGGGTGAAGATCTGCGGCCTGTCCACGCCCGAGACCGTCGACGCCGCCGTCGAGGCCGGGGCCGATGCCGTGGGATTCGTGTTCGCGGCGGGCAGTCCCCCCCCGATCGCCCCCGTGACGGCGCGCGAGCTGGCGGCGCGGGGGCCGGCGGGCGTCGAGACGGTGGGCGTGTTCCGTGGCCAAGGCATCGAGACGGTGCTCGAGCGGGCCCGCGCCTCCTCGGTCTCGACCGTGCAGTTGCACGGCGACGAGACGCCCGCCGATGTCGCCACGGCCCACGCGGCGGGGTTCCGTGTCATCCGCGCCGTGAGCGCCGCGTCCTACGCGGCCGAGCCCGAGGAGGCGCGGGTCGCCTTCCGCGAGGACGCCCTGCTGCTCGACGCGGTCGCCCCCGGTGCCGGTGCCACCTTCGACGCCGGCCCGCTGCTCGCCGCGCCCCCCGCGGGGGACTGGCTGCTAGCTGGGGGGCTCACACCCGACAACGTGGGCGGTCTGCTCGCCGGGCTGCGGCCCCTCGGCGCCGTCGGCGTCGACGTCAGCTCGGGCGTCGAGTCGTCGCGCGGGGTGAAGAGCGTCGAGCTGATCCGGGCGTTCGTGGCGGCCGCCCGGGCCTGACGCCCGGACGCCTGCCAAGGATCGCTCACCCGGCGCGGAAGTCACCACCGAGCCCGGTGCACGCCGAGCTGCGTCTCGACTACCGCGCGGTGCCGATCAGGGCCCGGGCATCGGCGACCAAGCGGTCGACGTGCTGCTCGGTCGTGTCGAACGAGCACATGAGGCGCACCTCGCCCGTGGCCCGGTTCCAGTCGTAGAAGTGGTGGGTCGCGCGCAGGGGCTCGACGACGTCCCGGGGCAGGACGACGAAGACGGCGTTGGCGTCGACGCGCTGTGTCACGGTCACTCCCGGCAGCGTGGTCAGTCCGGCGGCGAGGCGCGCGGCCATCGTGTTGGCCCGGGTGGCCGAGCGCAGCCAGAGATCGCCGTCGAGCATCGCCAGGAACTGCGCCGAGACGAAGCGCATCTTCGAGGCCAGTTGCGCATCCATCTTGCGCAGGTAGACCAGGCCGGCCCGCGCCTCCTCGGAGAAGGTCACGACCGACTCGCCGAGCACCAGGCCGTTCTTCGTGCCGCCGAACGACACCGAGTCGACGCCGACGTCGCGCGTGATCGCGCGGAGCGGCACCCCGAGCGAGGCCGCCGCGTTCGCGAGACGCGCGCCGTCGAGGTGGACGCGCATGCCGAGCGAGTGCGCGTGGTCGGTGACGGCCCGGATCTCGTCGGGTGTGTAGACCGTGCCGAGCTCGGTGCTCTGCGTGATCGTGACCGCCAGGGGCTGGGGGCGCTGCTGGTCACCCCAGCCGTAGGCCTGTCGGTCGATCAGCTCGGGCGTCAGCTTGCCGTCGGGAGTCGGCACCGTCAGCAGTTTGAGGCCGCCGAGGCGCTCGGGCGCCCCGCCCTCGTCGGTGTAGACGTGCGCGGTCGTCGCACAGACGACGGCGGCCCATCGTGGCGTGAGTGCCTGCAACGCGGCGACGTTGGCACCCGTCCCGGTCAGGACGGGGTCGATCGCGGCCCCCTCGCCGAACGTCTCGACGATCACCTCGGACAGCTGCGCCGTGTACGGGTCGGCCCCGTACGAGCCGACGTGCCCGCCGTTCGCGTCGACGATCGCCTGTAGCACCTCGGGGTGGGCTCCCGCGTAGTTGTCGCTGGCGAACGAGTGGACCGAGGGATCGTGGAGGCGCGTCACCCGTCGATTCTGCCCGACCGGCGCCCTTCGACACGTCAGGAGGCGCGGGGGAGGGGGCAGCGTCGGGACCGTTCGAGTCGTGGTGCGGCAGCGACACCTTGTGCAATGTGAATATCATACGTAGAGTACATGTGACACATCGTCGACTCGATGTCGCGCCCGGTCGGACCCACCGGTCGTTCCTTCCACCCCGAGAGGCCCGTCATGCTGTTCGCTCACGCCCCGAAACTCGTCCTGGCCGGTTCGTACCCGGCGATCCGGCCGGTGGCCGATCGTGCCGCGGCGCTCGACGCCGAGGTCGTCGTGCTCTCGTCCCCGATCACGGCTCCGATCGACGACATCGTCGGCTTCGACTGGGCCGTGGTGGCGGTCGACGGCGCCACCCCCGTGGCGGAACAACTCGACCGGGCGGTCGAGAGCCTCGCGGGCGGTCTTCGCCGGGGTGCCCTGGTCGTGGTCGCGTCGGAGCAGCCCGTGGGGCCGGCCGCGCGACGGTTCGCCACCGACCTCGCTCGCGTCACCGGACTCCCGACGGGCGAAGCGTTCGCGGTCGCGGCATGCGAGGCGGGCGCGATCACCTGGGGGGTCGACGACCAGGCCGTCGACGAGGCCGCGCACCTCGTCTCCCGCATCGGACTCCCGGCCCTGGACGGTCCGCCCGCCGTCTAGTCACGCCGTCGCGACGGCGGCGGCCCGTCGGCCCCGCCCCGTGCGTGCGACAGGATGGACCCATGGGTGGAGTTCTCGTCGGGTTCGCGATCATCGGTGCCGTCATCGCGACCGGCTACGTGGTGGGGCGCGTCGACCTCCTCGGGGCGTCCGGCCATCGCGTGCTCTCACGCCTGGTGTTCTTCGTCCTGACGCCCTGTCTGCTCTTCTCGACGATCTCGCAGGCCGACGTGCACGTGCTGTTCTCCCGACTGCTCGTGGTGTCCGCCCTCGCCTCGCTGCTGGCCGCCGTGCTCTCGATCGTCCTGCTGAAGTTCGTGCTGCGCCGCAGCACCGCCGAGACGACGATCGGAACGATGGGCGGCGCCTACGTCAACGCGAACAACATCGGCCTGCCGGTGGCCACCTACGTGCTGGGCAGCGCCACCTTCGTCGCGCCCGTGTTGCTGTACCAGCTGCTCGTGCTCACCCCGATCGTGCTCGCCGTGATGGACACGGTCACGAACCGCGGCAGCAGCATCGGCCGCACGATCGCCCGCCCCCTCACGAACCCCCTGCTCATCGGGTCCGCTCTCGGTGTGCTCGTCGCGGTCACGGGCCTCGAGATCCCACAGGCCGTGCTCGAGCCGTTCCAGCTCGTGGGCGGGGCCGCCGTCCCCGTCGTGCTGCTCTCGTTCGGGATGTCCCTGTACGGCTCGAAGCCCTTCCAGGCGGGCCAGGGGCGCGCCGACATCGTCGTCGCGGTCGTCCTCAAGCTCGTCGTGATGCCGGTCGCGGCATGGCTGCTCGGGGCGTTCGTCTTCGACTTCGACCGCGACGAGCTGTTCGTCGCGGTCGTGCTGGCGGGCCTGCCGTCGGCCCAGAACGTCTTCAACTACGCCCAGCGGTACCAGACCGGGGTGGTCGTCGCGCGCGACACCGTGTTGGCGACGACCATCTTGTCGGTTCCCGTGCTGGTGCTGGTCGCGGCGTTGCTCGCCTGACCCGCGCCTCCTGGTGTCGCGCGTCGCAGGCGAGCGGGACCGGGGGTCAGAAGATCATCGGACGGTCGTCGTCGAGCTCGGTCTCGAGGTCGAGGTCGACGACCACCGGCACGTGGTCGCTCGGGGCGTCGCCCTTGCGCTCGTCGCGGTGGATGGCCGCCGACGTCACGAGGTCGTCGAACGCCTTCGAGCCCAGGATGAAGTCGATGCGCATGCCCTCGTTCTTCGGGAAGCGCAGTTGCTTGTAGTCCCAGTAGGTGTAGCCCTCGGGGCGGCGGGAGCGGACGACGTCGGTCAGGCCGATCTCCTCGAAGCGGAAGAAGGCGTCGCGCTCGGGCTGGCTGACGTGGGTGTGGCCCTCGAAGACCGACATGTCCCACACGTCCGTGTCGAGCGGGGCGACGTTCCAGTCGCCCATCAGAGCCAACGGCTGGTCGGGGCGCTCGGCGAGCCACGTCTCGGTCTCGGCGGCGAGCTTGGAGAGCCAGTCGAGCTTGTAGTCGTAGTGCGGGTCGCCCAGCTCGCGGCCGTTCGGGACGTAGAGGCTCCACAGGCGGACGCCCTCGACCGTGACGCCGATCGCGCGCGCCTCCTTCGGCTGGTCCGGCCCTTCCTGCCCCTTCGCGAATCCCGGTTGCGTGGGGAACGTGATCTCGACGTCCTCCATCGGCAGGCGGCTGACGAAGGCGACCCCGTTCCACTGGCTGAGGCCGTGCAGCTCGACCTCGTAGCCGGCCTCGCGGAAGGCGTCGTACGGGAACTGCTCGGGCTTGCACTTGATCTCTTGCAGCCCCGCGACGTCGACGTCCTCGCGGACGAGCCAGTCGACCACCCGGCCCACTCGAGCCCGGACGGAGTTGACGTTGTAGGTCGCGACGCGCATGCCGACCACGGTACCGGGCGAGCACGAGACGGGTCGGCCTCGTCATCTCGTTGCCCGAAGGGCATCGATGCACTTCCCATCGGGCAACGACCGGAGTAGAAACGAGACATGTCGCATGAGCGAGGAGGAGGGGTGGGTCGGCCCCCGCACGGCAGCCGGTACGAGCGGGCACGCAGCGTCACTCCCGTGAGCATCGCGACGTACCCGAAGCGTCACCAGGTCTCGGTGGACGTGCGGTTGGCCCGTCTCGCCCGCTCGGCGGTCGTCCGCTACGAGGACTTCTTCCTGCCGACCGGCACCTGGGCCGACCTGCACCGGCTGACCACGCGGTCGATCGATCGGTCGTCCCGAGGCGGTCGCTGAGCCGGCCCGCCCCGGCGTTCCCGGGCCGTCTGCTCTACCATGGGTCTCCGTGACCGACGCACGCACGCAGCTCATCGACTACATCGGCTCCGAGGCCGTCTTCCACGGCGACTTCACGTTGACCAGCGGCAAGAAGGCGACGTACTACATCGACCTCCGCAAGGTCAGCCTCGACCACCGCGTCGCGCCCTTGATCGGCCGGGTGATGGTCGACCTGATCGACGAGGTGCCCGACGTGTTCGCCGTCGGCGGGCTGACGATGGGAGCCGATCCCATCGCCGCCGCCGTGCTCCACCAGGGCGTGGCGCTCGGCAAGGACTACGACGCCTTCGTCGTCCGCAAGGAGCCCAAGGACCACGGCCGCGGCAAGCAGGTCGAGGGGCCCGACCTCGAGGGCAAGCGGGTCGTCGTGCTCGAGGACACCTCGACCACGGGAGGGTCACCGCTCGCAGCAGCGAAGGCCCTCGAGGCCGTGGGAGCCGAGATCGCTGCCGTCGCCGTCGTCGTCGACCGCAGCACCGGCGCCCGCGAGGTGATCGAGGCGGCCGGCTACCCCTACTACGCCGCGATCGGGCTGGAAGACCTCGGGCTGAAGCCGTGACCGACGACCGGCGGGGCGACGACGACGGCGACGACGCCGGGCGTGACGACGCCAGCGACTGGCTCGCCGCGCAGTTCGACGGCGCCGAGGGCGATGACTCCGAAGACGACGGGGCCGAGCGTGACGGCACGGCGGTCGACACCCCGTCCGGAGGCGCGGGTCGCCTTCCCGACACCGCCCCCGAAGACGTTCCCACCCAGGCGTTCGACCTGCCGCCGGTCACACGAGCGGTCGAGGTGCCCCACGACGCCGGACCCGAGCGGCCGGTCGACCCGGCTGCCGGGCCGGCGTCCGGGGACTCGTCCGTGCCGCCGCCGACCCCCCTGCCGTTCGTCGTGCCCGACTCCCCGGCCGGGACGCCTCCGCCGAGGACCTCGGGCCACCCGCAGGCCCTCGACCTCGGAGCGTTGACGGGGGCCGTGCCGCCGCCGCAGCCTCCGTCCTCCGTGCCGACTCCGGACCTCCCCGCGCCGTCCGAGTCACCGCAGCCCGACCCGGAGTCGGCGGGTGACGCCGATCCCGCCGGTCCGCCGTCGGTTCCCGCGGACCAGGGGGATCGTGCCGACGGCAGCGACGAGCCGGGGCCGTTCACGGCACTGATCTCGGCACCCCGGCCCGAGTCCGCCGTACCCGCGACCTTCGACTGGGACGCTCTGCCCGAGCCCGAGCCCGAGCCCGAGCCGGAGCCCGAGCCCGAGCCCGAGCCGGAGCCGGAGCCCGAGCCGGAGCTGGAGCCCGAGCCCGAGCCGCAGCCGAACCCTGCGCCCCAAGCGACGCCCACGCCCACGCCCACGCCGGAGCCTGAGCGTGAGCCCGAGCCAATGCGGGCCGTCGAGGCCCGCGAGGGCGGTGTCGACGCGCCGTGGTGGGTCGAAGAGCACCACGAGATGACCAGGCGTGAGCGTCGCCTGGCCGAGGCCGCCGCGGCAGCCGCGGCCGCGGCCGCCGGCGGGGTCGCGTCCGGCGTCCCCGGAGCCCCGTCGGTGTCCCCCCCCGCCTCCTCCGCCGAGGTGCCGTCCCCCCGGGCGCCCGAGACCGCGCCCTCCACGAGTGGCGACCGCGAACCCACCTTCACCGAGATCCTCGGCGTCGTCCCGTCCGACTCCGCCGAGGACGCCGAGCTCGCGGAGGCACGGCACGAGCCGGAGCACGCCGTGCCCTCGGCCGACGTCCCCGCCGCCTGGTCCTTGTCCGGCTCGGGCGAGGTTCCCCTGTCCGACGCCGAGCTGTCGCGCGACGCCGACGCCGACGTCGAGCCGTCGCGCGACGCCGACGCCGACGCCGACGCCGACGCGGATGCCGACGACGAAGGCCTGGACGACGCGGCCGAGGTGACGACCGCGACCGCCCTGTTCGCGCCTCCTCGTTCCGCCCTCGACGATCGCCCCGGCGTCGCCGACAGCCGCGAGGTCGCCGACGCCCCGGACGACGCCACCCAGGTGCTGCCCGGCGTCTCGATGAGTGCTTCCGCGCCCCTGGCGGGCGAACGACCGCGCCGCGAGGTCGGCGGAGCCGGCGTCTTCGTGCCGCAGACCCGCCCGGTGGACGAGAGGCCCGCCACGTCACCCCGCACGGCGGGCCTGGCCGAGTGGGTCCGGACGCACAAGGTCCTGGTCGCCGTGGGGGCCGGGCTCGTGATCGTGCTGCTGCTGGTCGCGTTGTTCTTCATCTCGAGGTCGCTGTTCGCCTCGACCGACGACGTGACGAGCAGTTCGTCGGCCGCCGCGGCACCGACCGCGGCCCGGACGGTGACGGCCTCCCCGGCCGAGCCCGCCGCCGAGGTCGCCCCGGCCGGGCCGCTCGCGGCCGGCACCCACTCGTACGCCGACCTGCAGGGCGGCGAGTGCTTCTCGACGTTCGAGTCGGCCTGGCAGCAGGACTACGACGTCGCCGACTGCGCCCAACCGCACGTCGCCCAGCTCACGCGCCTGGGAACCCTCGACGGTGACGCGACGGCCGCCTACCCGGGCGCCGACGTGTTGCAGAGCCAGATGAACCTGCTCTGCACGGGCTCGGACGCGCTGGACCGTCAGGCCGCCGCGGCCTACCCCGACGTCCAGCTGCTCGCGAGCTTCCCTGCCGACGCCGACGCGTGGGCCGCCGGCGACCGCACGTATTCGTGCTTCGTCAACCGCAGCGGCGGCGAACCCCTGACGACCAGCCTCGTCGCGGTCGCGGGCTGACGGATCGACGCGGCACGAGCCTCCTGGGGCCCTAGGCCTCGGCCGGCACCACGTCGGACTCGATCGGTTCGCTGCGCACCAGTTCGTGCACGCCGGCCAGGATCTCGTTCGGCCGGAACGGGTACCGATCGATCTCGGCCTGGTCGCTGATGCCCGTCATGACGAGGATCGTGTGCAGGCCGGCCTCGATGCCGGCCATGATGTCGGTGTCCATGCGGTCGCCGATCATCGCGGTGTTCTCGCTGTGGGCGCCGATGCGGTTCATCGCCGAGCGGAACATCATCGGGTTGGGCTTGCCGACCACGTAGGGGTCTTTGTTGGTCGCCTTCGAGATCATCGCGGCGATCGCGCCCGTCGCGGGCAGCACGCCGTCGGCGCTGGGGCCCGTCGCGTCGGGGTTGGTCACGATGAACCGCGCCCCGCCGAGGATCAGGCGCACGGCCTTGGTGATCGAGTCGAACGAGTAGTTGCGGGTCTCGCCCACGACGACGTAGTCGGGGTTGGTCTCGGTCATGATGAACCCGGCCTCGTGCAGGGCCGTCGTCATGCCCGCCTCGCCGATCACGAACGCCGACCCGCCGGGCATCTGCGAGCGGCAGAAGTCGGCCGTGGCGAGGGCGCTCGTCCAGATGCGCTCTTCGGGCACGTGCAGGCCCGACGCGCGCAGACGGGCGGCGAGGTCGCGCGGCGTGAAGATCGAGTTGTTGGTGAGCACCAGGTAGGGGGTGCCCTCGTCCTGCCACTGCTGGATCAGCTCGGAGGCCCCGGGCAGGGCGTGGTTCTCGTGGACGAGCACGCCGTCCATGTCGGTCAGCCAGCATTCGACGTCTTCGCGTGCACCCATGCGGTCACCTTAGCGACGTGCCCTGCGAGGCGAGGTGCCCTGTGGGCCGAGGAGGCGCGGATCGCCCCTGTGGGGAACGCCTACCCTGGTCGGGTGCCCCAGGACGACCGCCGCGACCCCACCCACTCCGCGCCCGGAGCGGCCGACCTGCCCGAACCCGGCGACCTGCCCGAACCGACCGTCGCACCCGAACACGGTGTCGGCCCCTGGCCCGGTGAGGAGGCCGCCTGGCCCGAGGGGGACCACTGGGACCTCGACCTGCTGCGCGAGGGCGACCGGCGCAACGTGATCGACCGTTACCGGTACTGGACGATGGAGGCGATCGTCGCCGACATCGACTCGCACCGGCACCCCTTCCACGTCGCGGTCGAGAACTGGCAGCACGACATGAACATCGGCTCGATCGTCCGCAGCGCGAACGCCTTCGCGGCCGACACCGTGCACATCGTGGGGCGTCGTCGCTGGAACAAGCGTGGCGCCATGGTGACCGACCGCTACCAGCACGTCGTCCACCACCCCGACGTGGCCACGTTCGTCGAGTGGGCCCGAGGCGCCGGCCTGCCGATCCTCGCCATCGACAACGTCGAGGGGTCGGTGCCGATCGAGACCTACGCCTTGCCCGAGCGGTGCGTGCTGCTCTTCGGGCAGGAGGGGCCGGGGCTCAGCCCGGAGTCGATCGCCGCGGCCGACGCCGTGATCGAGATCTCGCAGTTCGGGTCGACCCGCAGCATCAACGCCTCGGCCGCCGGCGCGATCGTCATGCACGAATGGGTGCGTCAGCCCCGGTTCTGACCGCGGCCGACGCCGCCCGCCCCGCGCCCGGGTACGCCCTCCGTCGGCCGCCGCCGCTGGCGGGGCCCCCATGCCCCCCCCGCCCCTGCGCGGCGCGCCCGAGCCCCGGCTGCCCGCCGAACCCGCCGTCGTCGCCGACCTCGAGAGCCTCACCACCGCCGAGGTCGTCACGGCCCACCCCACCTCGTCCCTGGCCTGGGCGCTGCTCAGCGACGAGGCCGCCGCCCGCGGGGCCGACCTCGAGGCCTACGCCTACGCCCGGGCCGGCTACCACCGCGGGCTCGACGCCCTGCGCAAGGCGGGCTGGCCCGGTCAGGGCCCCGGGCCGTGGTCGCACGCGCCCACCCGCGGCGTGCTGCGTTCCCTCTTCGCCCGCCGCCGGGGTGCGGCCGCCGTCGGCGAGCCCGACGAGGTCGGGCGCCTGACGACGTTCCTCGCCGACGCCGACCCGAGCGTCCTGCCGACGCTCGAGGGTCAGGCGGGCTGACCGGCGCGACCGACGCCGGGAATGCAGGAGGCGCGGGCCACCCGACCCGCGCCTCCTGCGTTCCCGGCGCCGGCCGTCGGCCTCAGCCGATCAGTGACGGCCGCAGGTCGCGCAGAGTCCGCGCCCGCGTCATGCGGGAGGTCGCCACCCAGGTCAGCCCGAGCGCGCCGAGCAGCCAGGCGGCCAGCCCGCCGGCGTCACCCCAGGCCGTGGCCGGGCGGCCGCCGTACATCACCTGGCGCAGCCCGTCGGTGGCGTAGCTCATCGGCAGCACGAAGTGCAGGGCGGCGAGGGGTGCGGGCAGGGTCTGCCAGGGGAACGTGCCGCCGGCCGTGACGAGCTGCACGACCATCAGCACCAGGCCGAGGAACTGCCCGACGCTGCCGAGCCAGACGTTGAGCGTCATGATGATCGCCGCGAACGCCGCCGAGGCGAGGGCCATCAGTCCGATCATCCCGAGCGGGCGGGCGACCTCGAAACCGAGTGCCTGCGTGACGATCACGTAGAGCGCGACCATCTGCACGACCCCGAGCACGACCGGCGCCAGCCAGCCGGCCAGCGAGATGCGTACGGGGGCCTTGACGGCCGTGATGGCCCGCTTCGAGATCGGCTTCACGATCAGGAACAGCGCGTACATGCCGATCCAGGCCGCGAGGCTGATGAAGAACGGGGCGAGCCCCGCGCCGTAGGTGCCGGCGCTGGTCAGCGCATCGTCCTTCACCGAGACGGGGTCGCTGATGGCGCTCGCCTGGTCGTCACGCGTCTGCTCGGTGCTCGCGGGGATCTCGCCCAGTCCGCTCTGCAGGCCGTCGCGCAGCTGGGTCGTGCCGGTGTCGAGGCTGACGACGCCGTCGCGCAGCGAGGTCGACCCGCTGCTCAGGGTGTCGAGACCGGTCGCGAGGGTCGAGGCACCCGTGGCGGCGCTCGCCGCACCCGTGGCGAGCTGTGACGAGCCGGTGGCGGCCGACGAGATGCCCTGGGTCAGGGCCGGCGTGGCGGCGGCCAGGGTCGCGGCGCCGGTCGAGACCTGGTCGGCGCCCGTGGCGAGCTGCCCCACCTGGGTGTTCAGCCCTTGGATCTGTGTGTTCGCGTCCTGGAGGGCGGTGGTCAGCGACTCGGTCGCGGGGGCGAAGGTCGCGGCGATCTGCCGGATCTGCTCGTCGGTGTACCCCTGCTGTCTCAGGGCTTCGGCGATCTGCTGCTGTGCCTGCTGCTGGGCGGCGGGCAAGGCGGCCGCGGCCGTTGCACTCGTCGTGGCCGCGTCGGCCACGCCGGTGGCCAACGCGTCGTTGCCCGCCGCCACCTGGGCGGCGCCGTCCGCCAGGGTCTGGGTCTGCGAGGGCAGGTTCGTCGTCTGGGTCTTCAACGTCTGCAGCCCCGTGTCCAGCGCCGATGCCCCCGAGCTGAGCCGGCTCGTCCCGTCGGCGAGGGTGTGGGCCCCGGTCGCCGCGTCGGCCGCCCCGTCGGCCAGCTGGTTCGCCCCGGCGACGGCCGAGCCGGTGCCGGCGACGAGCTGGTTCGCCCCGTCGACCGCGCTGCCCAGGTTGGTGCGCACGTCGGCGAGGCCGACCAGCAGACGGCCCGCCGCCTCCTTGCCGACCTTCTCGGTGACCGAGGCCCGGATGGTCTTCGCCGCCTGCTCGGCGATCGTGGTCGAGAGGTAGCTGTTGACGTCGCTCGTCGCGAGGGTGATCTGGGCCCGCTTCGGGTCGTCGTCGCTCGCCGAGGTCAGGTCGTCGCTGAAGCCCTTCGGGATCGTGAAGGTGAAGTCGTAGGTCTGGTTACGCAGGCCCGCCGCGGCCTGGGCCGCCGAGACGACGTGCCAGTCGAAGTCGCCGCCGTCGGTGATCTGGTCGGTGACCTCGTCGCCGTAGTTGACCGTCTCGCCGTCGACCGTCGTGCCGACGTCGGTGTTGACGAGCGCGGCCGGGACCTGGTCGAGCTTCGCATAAGGGTCCTGGTTGGCCCAGAGGTACAGGCCGCCGTAGAGCAGTGGCACGGTCATCAGGGCGACGAGTGCCAGGCGGGCGAGCGGGGTGGCGGTGAGGCGCTGCAGCTCGGAACGGACGAGGGCGTAGATCTTCACGGCTGGTCGCTTTCGACGGAGGTGTCGGGGGTGGTGGCGACCGCGGTGTCGTCGGG
>NZ_LHOZ01000022.1:0-14241 GCF_001297205.1 Frigoribacterium sp. RIT-PI-h
CCCTCGACCTCACCCCGACCGCCCGCCGCGACCTCGCCGCCGGAGCCGTCGCGACGACGTACCGGGCACGCGCCTGAGCCTCGCTGCCGTCGCTTCAGAAAGGGCAGCCACCCGGAGGAGGCGCGGGTCATCCCGGTGATGCACGTCGCCTTGCTAGGTTCGCGACATGTCCCGACAGATGGCCGATCCTGCGTTCCACGCTAACCAGACCGCACGGGCCTTCACGGCGCCCCACATCGCCCCGATCAACGCCTTCGTGGACAGCATCCGGGATCGCGACGGACGTGGCTGGGTGCCCTACGTCCCGCCTCACCACGGTGGCATAGACGCTCGGGGGATCAGCATCTTGCGCGACCCGGGCCCGGCCACTCAACTCGGGACCGGCTCCGGCTTCATCAGTGTCGAGAACGACGACCCGACAGCCGAGCGAATGGCTCACCTCTTTGATCGCTACGGCATCCCGGCCCGGACCGTCCTGCCGTGGAATGCGTACCCCTGGTACATCGACGCGGCCCCCAGTGCTCAGCAATCGAAGGCCGGCGCCAGCGTTTTCGTCGAACTGCTCGAACTCACGCCGGAGATTGAGGTGGTTCTTGTCCAAGGTCGGGATGCGGAAAAAGCCTGGCGGCGAACTGTCGCCCTCCAACCCCACCTAGCGGACCGCTTCTCGATTCACGCCACCATCCATCCGGGGAGGCAGGCACTCTTCCACCCTGACCCTGAAGAGCGCCGTCGTCGCGTCGCTCATCAAGAGCGCACCTTCGAGGAGGTCAGCGAACAGCTCGCACGTTGACAACAGGAGACGAGGACACCTGCGTGACGCTGAGTCGTCACGGTCTGCGCTCAGCCCCGCCTGTTGGCGAACGGGTAGCTGCCGTACTCAGCCTTGAAAGCCCGCAGGTAGGACTGCTCGACCGCCAGCGCCGACTTGCCCGGTGTCTCCAACCACGCCACCAACAGGTCGCCGGCGATGTCGAGTTGCCACAAGGCGCGGCCACCCGAGTGGTTCTCGGCTTGGCGACTGAAGGCACCGACCCTGGTGTGAAGACCTTCGCGACCTTCGGCCTTCCCGATGTAGACGACGTACGCGCCCATCAACCACTTCCCCTCAAGATGGACGGGGTCGTACGGCATCCGCTTCGTGATGACGTTCGAGGCTAGGAAGGCGGGACGCTCTTCACTTTCGTAGAGCACGACGTACACCCCGTGTCGGCGCGGCGGGAGAGACCGGTCCATCCCGACGAGTGGCACGAAACCGGTGAAGCCAAGTCGTTCCAGTTCTGAACGGTTCCAGGCGCCTGGTAGGGCGATTGCGTCTGTCGTCTCGGGCAAGCCAGCACTGCTCGCATCACCAGTGGCCTCAGTCATCCGCCGATCATGGCAGACCATGGCAATACCCCCGGTCCTGACGCAAGCCACACGTGAACTATTGTCAACTTATACCCGACCCGTGACCGCCCACCCGAGGGCGCGAACGTCCCCGCCCCGGAGGTATCCCCATGAGTGACGACATCGAGCTGATCAGCGACGGAGACGGTGTCGCCATCGTCGGACCCCCAGAAGCCGTCGACCGGTTCCTCGCCGCCGAGGGGCTCTCCTCACGAGACCTTGGTCTAGGTCGAGTCAAGCCGTCGTTCCTCGCCTCAGGGGCTCTCGAGGCTGGCGCGAAGATCGCCGAGAACTCTGGTCGATGGGTCAAGCTGACAAAGGAGTCTGCTGCGGCCATGAACAAATACGGCGTCATGAAGGGCACCGGCAAGGGCCTCAGCCGTGGCGTCTTGACGGAGAACGGCAAGATCAAGGGCCTCATCCAGTTCAGCCGGGGTGGCGTGGGAACCCTGACGAATCCCGCCATGCTCGCCGGCGCCGCAGGCCTCATGTCCCAGATCGCCATGCAGCAGCAGATGGACGAGATCAGCGACTATCTCGAAGAGATCGATGCCAAGGTCGAGGACGTCCTCCGTGCACAGAAGGATGCGGTTCTCGCCGACATGGTCGGCGTCGACCTGGTCATCGACGACGCCATGACGGTTCGCGGCGAGGTAGGGCGTGTGTCCGAGATCACGTGGTCGAAGGTCCACACGACCTCGACGACCATCGCTCGCACGCAGGTCTACGCCCTCCGTCAACTCGACGCCCTGGCCGAGGGACTCGAGAAGAAGAAGATCTCCGATCTCGAGGGCGCCACCCGCGAAGTCGAGTCGAAGGCGCAGGAGTGGTTCGCCGTGCTGGCTCGCTGCTTCCAGCTGCAGGATGCCCTCTCCGTGCTCGAACTCGATCGCGTCCTCGATGCGTCCCCGGACGACCTCGATCGTCACCGACTCGGCCTCACGGCAGCTCGGAACAAACGCCTCGAGGTGATCACGCAGCGGACGGAGCTCCTCGTGGAGCGCCTCGAAGCCGCAGCGGGACTCGCGACGTCGAAGGTCTTGCTGCATCCCATCGCGTCCGGTGCGATCGTCCGATCGAGCAACAACGTGGGTTCCGAGATCACGCGTTTCCAGGACGGCCTCGGCATCGAGAACTCTCACGACATGCAGGAGGCCAAACGCTGGGCAACGGCAGTCGTTGAAATGCGCGATAAGGCTCTCGACCGAGGCGAGGACGGCGTCGACGCCGCCAAGCGGTTGGGTGACGAGACCCTCGATCGAGCGAAGTCCTTATCGGTGTCCGTCACCAGCAAGTTGGCCGAACGAGCCCGCCGCTGGCAGAAGAGCGACTGAGCCGGCCGCGTGGCGCACAAGGCTTCGCCGTCATCGACCTCGACGATTACCGGCTTCTCGCCGCCGCACCACCACCACGTGATTGAGGTGGGCATCGTGCACCTCTCGCCAGATGGCGTTATCGAGCACGAGTTCGAGACCGTCATCAACCCTGGCCGCGATCTCCGCCCTCCACGTGCACAGTCTTCGTTGGGCCGAGGTCAAAGACGCACCCGCCATTGATGCGATCGCCGACGAGTTCATCGAGCATCTTCGAGGGCGCGTCCTGGTCGCCCACAACGCCCGCTTCGAGACGGCCTTGCCCTGCGCCGAACTCGAACGACTCGGCATCACTTCACCCGCCGACAATGCCGACGTCCTCTGCACCATGAAGCTCGCCAAGACCCACCTACCGGGTGCCGGCACCAAGCTTGCGGACGATTGTTCAGCGCTGCGCATTTCACTCGAGGACCCGCATGAAGCCCCCGCTGACGCGCGCACGAAGGCCTTGCAGCTCGGCGAGCACCGCAGCGCGGGGCGGCAGAATGCCGCGTGGTGCCGGGATCATCCGAGTCGGGCCGCTGGCGCAAACGGGCCCAAGCGACGTCGAGTCCCCGACGCTGAATGGGTGCCCCAAAGCAGATCCGCGCCCGCGACCCGACAGAGCACGCTAGCGGGGCCGTCCACGGAGAAGCAGATCAACGCGACACGGGCACGCGGGACGCCGAGGACGGTCAGGCGGGAGATCGGGAGCAGGCGGGCATGATGCTGCACCTCGTATCCCCAGTAGCCGCTTGTCCGCCGATCCGACTCGTCGAGCGGTCGAGCTTGTGGTGGTACCCCACCAACTTGACGGTGGTGCCGACGAACTCGGCCAGCTCACGATTGCTCTGGGCTAAGGCTAGCTCTCCTCGGTCACGTCGGCTCGGGGCCGGTGCGTCACGTAGTAAAGCCGAAGTCCTTGGGGCAGTGGGCAGGGGGCATGGTCAGCTTTTGTGGCGTTCAAGAACATTTGCGTGCCATAAAAGAGCCGTGACCACGGAGCGGAGAAACGACGAGGTGGGCCAGTCACTCGAAGCCCGCCGAACGATGCACGGTGGCTGAGTGGGAGGACCTGTGGCCACTGATGACGCACCTAAGTGAACTCAGCAGCCCATTCGAACCAGGGGGTAGCGTTGAACGACCGTCAACTAAGCTTACGTGCCGAGGAATCAGCTGTGAGGTCGAACCGGGTGGCCGCAAGTCAAGACGCGAATGAATAGGGGCGACCAATGGAACGATTGACGGTGGTCGAGATCTGCGCCGGAGCGGGCGGGCAGGCGCTTGGCTTACACAAAGCCGGATTTGATCATGTTCTGGCTGTCGAAATTGACAAGAATGCCGCGGCTACGCTGCGGGCTAACTCCGAGTGGACAGTGGCCGAGGGCGACGTGGCCGACCAGAGTGTGTGGAATCCGTCGGACTACAGGGGCGTCACTCTCCTAGCAGGCGGGGTTCCTTGTCCACCTTTCTCGTCCGCGGGCAAGCAACTCGGCTCTAGCGATGAGCGCGACCTTTTTGCTTGGGCTGTGGAGCAGGCAGAGAAATTGCAGCCGCGAGCAATTCTTCTCGAGAATGTCCGAGGACTTTCAGCCACCAGGTTCGCTGCCTACCGCCAGCGAATTCTCGATCGCCTGTCCGCTCTCGGATATGTCGCCGAATGGCGACTTCTGCAGGCCGCAGACTTTGGCGTTGCTCAACTCCGGCCTCGCTTCGTCCTCGTTGCACTCAGGCCCGCGGATGCGCGTTATTTCTACTGGCCCTCTCCAAACAAAACGCGCGTGTCCGTGGGGGATGCTCTATTTGACTTGATGGGGGCAAACGGATGGCCGCACGTGGAGGCATGGCGGGCGAGGGCCAACAGCATTGGCCCCACCTTGGTCGGTGGCAGCAAGAAACACGGCGGCGCTGACCTCGGGCCGACCCGCGCAAAACTTGCCTGGCGAGCCCTGGCAGTCGACGGCCGCGGTGTTGCTGATGGTCCACCAGGACCCGACTGGCCACATCCCGACGAGCGCCCCCCGCGCCTCACCATTCCAATGGTTGCGCGACTTCAAGGCTGGTCGGACAACGATTCTTGGGTTTTCACGGGAGGCAAGACCTCTCGATATAGGCAAATTGGAAATGCTTTTCCACCGCCGGTGGCGCAAGCACTGGGCAGTTCGATCGCTTCTGCCCTTCGCCACGAGGGCATCGCTCGCGAGATACCAGACACTGACAGCACAATCCATGACCCCGTATACCGGCGACTCGTCGACGGCGGCGGTTACGTCAGCTCAGCTGCTTTGCTAAAGGTGATGGAATCCGGGAGTACCCAAGCTCATCTGGAGGACAAGATGCGCCAAATTTTGCTCGATTTTGAGCTTGACGTAGAGGTGGTCTCCAATGGGGCACGCTACAAGATTGGCGCGTTCCGCGGTTTTACGGGCCAGACAGACCACCGGCGTCATGATTTCGTGACAAATCATAAGTCGAAGGTCAGTTAGGGGACCCGACCGCGAACGGGCAGAAGTCCTTCATCCAAATTTGGGCACTTGTTGGCGTAGCGGCTTTCAGGTCTTACTGCGCAGCGCTCTCGCCTCCTCGCAAGACGGTCGGTTCGTAAGTGTCTAACACCGAACCAAGACGAACTTTCAGATCCCAGATGTCCTTCTGGAATTGCTGAATCATGCGCGGCACGTCTCTTCCGTCGATTTCGCGAAGAAGTCGGTCCCCCTTTGGCGTTGGGAATTGAACAGCATCCACGACAGCCGCTACAGGGGCTTTTGATGTGCGATCGAAGACCCTTATCTCTTGGCTCTGCCTAGGTTCCGAGTTGTCGAGGAGAACAGATACAGGAAAGAAGCCGAGTTCATTAGCTTCCAGCCACTCTCCTATCTCGACCAAGACGAAGCGGCCCAGACGTTTAGCACCAACTACCTCTCGTAGTTCACCCAGGCTCATACGCACGAATCCGCCCTCGAGGTAGAGGATTCGTCTGCGGAGCTGCGCGGCAGCGTCCAGTCGTTCATCGGCCGCAGCACTGTCACTCATGCACTCCCACCTTCCGGAAATGCTGCAAGCGACGACCCAACAAGATGGCTGACTCTAGGTTGCCCACCGGACTCGAGGAACTTAGAGCCGCATGGTAGGTTACCATCTCATCAGGATTTAACATACTAAGCAGAGCCGCTAGCTTCAGCTCCGCCCTCTGCAGGTCGGTCAAGTCGTTAGATAGACCGGCACATTTTTGGCATAGCACTACCTGAGTGACCCCATCAGCAGGTTCGTTCCAGGCCTTGACCGTTGAGATACCGAGCGTGGCGGTGACACGGGGTTCATCAGGAAAGGGTGTCCCCGCCCGAACCCCGCATGCGCGGCAAGCGAAGTCAGCGTCAACCATGAGTGCCCTACGAACTTTCGGCGAAATGCCGCCGGCCTTGCGCTTTGCTCCGGGTATCCATACGGCATCTCCGATGGACACAAGCCGCAGTTCGTGAGGCAGAAGTGCACCATCCTCTTTATTGGTGTCAATGACCCAGCGATACTCCCGGAGATCACGCATTCTTCTGTCGACCTGACTTATGTTCGGAAAGGCCGCCCGCAGATCCGCCTTCGTAAACACTTCGCCCAGTCCGACTTCATCCTTAAGCCAAATCGCAACGCTCACCATCGTGCCCTGCTTGGGGGGTGTTATAGCCATCGCGGCAGCACGTCCAATCACTCAGAAACAGAGAACTTCTCACTAGGATTGTAAACGCACCCGTGAAGTCACCTAGCAAAGGAGCTGCCTTGCTCGAGCCCACCGACCCCGCTGACGCCGTGCACGTTCAGGCCATGGTGAAACAGCGCGTGGCGACGACCTTGTCGACGCCCGGCTTGCACTCCAGCCTTGAAGTCGCTTGGCGAAGCGGCGCCGTCACTCTTCCAGTTATCTCAATGCCGGTAACAAGCCTAAAGTTCAACCCTGAGACACACCGTATTAAGGCTCAGCGAGACTTCGACGAGCTCGGTGACGCCGCCGTTCGCAACGCCCCGTGGAGCGTCGAAGCCCAGAGCTACCTGGGTCAACTTCTGAGCGCTCTCCCCGTAGATCCATCCAAGACGGACCCGGCGTTTGAAAAGCTTGAGGAAGACCTCCGAGGCCACGGGCAGAAGGAGCCCGGCATCATCACCCCGTCGGGAATCCTCATCAACGGGAATTCCCGCTGCGCAGCTTTGCGCCGCATTGACGAGCCCAACATGCGCGTCGCTGTTCTGCCCAACGATTGGTCTTGGACCGACCTGGCCGAGGTCGAGCTCGATCTTCAGATGAGACGTGATTACAAGCGAGATTATTCGTACATCAACCTCCTCATCGCAATCGAAGAAGCTATCTCTAGCTCAAGTGCTGAGCTCGCATCGAAGGCTTTCCGCATGCAGAAGAGCACACTCGACAAGCACCTCTGGATACTCGCTCTTCTCCGGGACCTATCAGCACAGAGCAAGTCCCCCGCGGGACAGCTGAATCTAAGAGACTTCGAGACCGATCAAGGCAAGCTCGAGGAGCTGCACCGCAGCTACTTCACGGCCCTAAAGAGCGACCCGAGTGGAGCAGAATCTCTAAAGCAAGCGAGGCTGCTGGCCCTGGTTATGAACAAATCCAAAACCGACCTTCGATGGATTTCCAGCGATTTTTACACCACCTTCCTGTCGCCAAGAGTGGACACAGTCACAGTCACAGCCAAAGCCACTGAAGCTACCTCGATACCCGGCCTTGACATTTCCGTTGCCGCTGCCCAGCAAACATCAGCACCCGTTTCTGAGTTGGTCTCGTCCATGGCAAGAGCTAGAGCCGCAGCTAGGTCTCTGAACCCTGCCGAATATGAACCCGCCCAGCAGGCATATGACGACATGAATGACGCCCTCGAAGCCGCTATTAACGCGGCCGGGCGTGACGCCCGGCTTAAGAAACGCAAGGTGGCTGCCATTGAGCACGTGACTACTGCCTTTGATGCCTTAGACGCGGGAGCCGAGGAGATTGCAGTAGCCCGAAGCAAGAATGCCCTGGACGAAGAGCGCTTAAATGAAGCGCTTATGCAGCTCGAGGAGACCTTCAACCGTTTTACCCGCGCAGCACTACGGTCAAGCTCTGCCGAAGGTGCGGGTTTCAAGTGGCTGGAGAAGCTGCAGGACCTGAATTGACGACGCCTGCTTCCGGTATTCGCATATCCGGCGGAGGAAATGGCAAGGTGAGGGTCGAGTCATGGGGGGTTCCTCCCTCGAAACTTGGCCGCGCTCGCTTGGATTTCCCGATCAGTGAAAGCGTCGATGCCACCGCTCTATTGGTCCCGATGGGACATTTTCTCTCCCAAATAAATCGTTTGGCAGCTTGGTCCGCAGAGGAGATCTTGTGGGACTCGCGTCTCGCGCAGCAAGTGACCGACGCCCTTCGTGACGGCGGTTTTGTCGAGCAGCTCTTGGACAACGATTACGCCAGCAAAGCGCCGACGTCGAGCGGGGATGTAGACGAGCTGCTTGCTAGCGCTGCATGGAAGAGTCCCCTAACAAAGTTTCAGCGGGAAAACGTATCTCGTCTCTTGGAAATCAGGCATGGCGCCAACTTTAGCGTCCCTGGCGCGGGAAAGACTCGTACCTCGCTGGCTGTCTACGAAATACTCAAGTCCCAAGGAATCGTCGAGCAATTGGTGGTCGTCGCTCCAAAGTCCGCTCATGGAAGTTGGCTGGACGAGATCGAGACTTGCCTGACCGAGCCGCCCTCCGTCGAGGTGGTAAATGCCGCGCATACCGAGTCAGCTGAAGTCACGATCGTCAACTACGAACGCCTTCAGAGCAACGAGTTCGACCTGGCGCAACGGATATCAGCAAGACCGACCTTGTTGCTACTTGACGAAGCTCACCGGATGAAGCGCGGGGCGGACGGCGCGCACGGCACTATCTGTCTCAGTCTGGGCCCCTTGGCTGCCCGGCGAATGGTCCTGAGCGGCACACCCGCACCAAACGGTGCGAAAGATCTGCAGGCCCTCATGGAGTTCCTTTGGCCGGGGCACGGCTCGGGTTTGGTGGATCGGCAGAGTCAAGGCGGTTCGGCCATTACGCCTCTGTTCGTGCGCACGACTAAAGACCATCTTGATCTGCCGCCTATGCGGCCAACTATCAGGCATCTGCCCCTGCCTCCCCTTCACAGAAAGATTTATGACGCTCTAGTCGGACAACTAGCCCAACGAGTCGACGAGTCCGAGAGCGTGGATGACCTCGGCCGCATTGTGGTCTATCTCTTGATGGCGGCTACATCGCCGGCATTATTAGCGGTGGGCGCCACACGAACCGAAGCCCTCCAATTTCGGGTACCGCCTCTTGCGCTCCCCGTGGGCGACCGAATAAGAAGCCTTATGGCCGAGCTGCCGGAACGAGAAGTCTCTCCGAAAATTCTGGAGGCCGTCCGCATTGCTCGCGACAATGCAAGCAACAATCGTAAGACTCTTATTTGGTCAACTTTTCATCGTAATGTGAACACTCTCCAGAACTTGTTAGCTGGGAGCGGCGCGGTTTCAGTTACAGGAGCGACTGATCGCAAGGACCGGGATGATAATATTCACCGTTTCAAGACTGACGACAACTGCAAAGTACTTATAAGCAATCCAGCAACGCTCGGCGAAGGTATCAGCCTCCATAAGGCCTGTCATGATGCGGTCTACCTAGATCGTGACTTTGCCGCGGGAAGGTTTCTCCAAAGCCTCGATCGCATTCACAGGCTCGGCCTGGAGCCCGACCAAGAGACGCGAGTGACCATACTCGCATCGGAGAACACAATTGACGATCTCGTCAGCGCGCGCCTAGATGAAAAGATCCGATTTATGGACGAAATCCTTGACGACCCTAGTCTTCGCGAATTGACCGACCTCGAGGAAGCCCAAGAGCTAGATCCAGTCATAGATTATTCAGATCAGGAAGCCTTGTATAAATATCTTTTGGGCCATAAGACGGCATGATACCCAAGCCCATCGTGGTCGCGGCCGGACGCTGGATTCGCCTGCTGGAACAACACACGTTTCACGACGCCGCCCGTTTGACGCGCACATCCCCTCCCTTAGCGGATCTCACTCCTGGCCAGTATGAGTCTGGCTGGGATCTACTTGCCGAATGGGATTTACGTCAACAGGGCGAAATTGCTCTCTCGCCCGGCGCAATGGAGCGACTGGTCGAACGGTACTTCATCGAGGCAAATCCTCTGTGGTTGCAGGCCGGTGGAGAGTTCCTGTCGGACGTGGACCTGCTGCCTGTTGACATTGATGAATTGTCCATTGAATTGGATCTGCCCCCAGACAGAGCCTTAACCGTCGCAAGGCGCGTCGTTGGCAAGTATGACGCAAGACGTCAAGCCGAGATCGGCCTGCAGGGCGAACGGGCATTCATCGACTGGTTGACCCAAAGCTCTGACGTGACAGTAGAGCACACGTCGCTGTTCGATGACTATGCCGGGTATGACGTACGAATCTTGAAAGGTTCGCTTGAAGCTCTTTTCGAGATAAAGGCCACAACTCGCGAGGGCCCCACCTTTCGCTTTTTCCTTTCTAGGAATGAATACGAGACCATGCAGACCTACGCCTCTACATGGCACTTGCAGCTCGTGCGCTTGTCAGCAGAGGGCCAGCCGCAGTTCTATTTCCTGGATTCGACCTGGCTTGCCAACGTCATGCCAGAGGACATTCCAACCATTTCAAAATGGGCTTCTGCCGAAATCGTCGTGGACGAGAACCAACTTTCGCGCGGACTTCATTCCGATGCGAGATGGTGTCTTCGCGAGCAAAGATAAGCGTTAAATAAGACTTTCGACGCGATCATGCTGACACTGGTGTAACATAGCAGTAAAAGCTTGGGACGCTCTATGCTCATGACGCGACGACCGTGAGCGTCGCTAATATGGGGACACTAAAGTCAGGCGATGAGAGCCGCCCCGGGAGAACCATACGAATGGCATTGGCAATCACTAGCTGATCTAAATTTGGTCGGGCTGACAGGATTTGAACCTGCGACCCCTTGACCCCCAGTCAAGTGCGCTACCAAGCTGCGCCACAGCCCGAGATCCGGGTTCGAATTGCAACCCAGGTCTTGGTGTTGCCCCGACCGAGGCAACCCCACAACTATAGCCGATGAATGGGTGTGCCTGAGACCGCTTCAGGGCAGGGCGGACCGAACGGAGTGTTTCGCCCCGTTACAGCGCACGGGACGGCAGGCACCCCGCCCACCTACCGTCGTGACATGCCCACCTCGACGACCCGCGCCTCCTCGGCCCTGCCGATCCGTCTGCGCGGCGTCGGGAGGCGCTTCGGCGAGCGCCCCGTCCTCAACGCCCTCGACCTCGATGTCGAGGCCGGCGAGATCATCGCCATCGTCGGACCCTCCGGCTGCGGCAAGTCGACCCTGCTGCGCCAGGTGGGCGGCCTCGACCAGTCCGACTCCGGCACCGTCGACATCGACGACTCCCCCACCCGGCCCACCGACCAACGCTGCGCCATCGCGTTCCAGGAGCCGCGCCTCCTGCCCTGGCGCACCCTCCGCCAGAACGTCGAACTCGGCCTGCCGAAGGGCGAGCGAGGCAGCAAACCAGACAAGGCCGCCGGCCGGGCCCGCATCACCGAACTGCTCGACCTCGTCGGACTCGGCAGCTCGGCCGGCCTCCGCCCCCGCCAGGTGTCCGGAGGCATGGCCCAACGCACCTCCCTCGCTCGCGCCCTCGCCCGGGCCCCCAAGGTGCTGCTGCTCGACGAACCGTTCGGAGCCCTCGACGCCCTCACCCGCCTCCGCATGCACGACCTGCTGCTCGACATCCACCGGGCCGAACCCACCACCGTCCTGCTGGTCACCCACGACGTCGACAAAGCCCTCTACCTCGCCGACCGCATCGTCGTCCTCGCCGACCTCTCGCAGCAGCCGCCCGCCGGCACCACGGCCGCCGCCGACCCCACCGCAGGAGGCGCGGCGCACGCCGTCACCGCAGGACGCGCTCCCAGCATCCAGCGCATCGTCACCGTGCCCGGCGACCGACCCCGCGACCGCGACGACCCCGCCCTCGCCGAGCTGCGCCTCCAGCTGCTCGCCGACCTCGGCGTCCACCGCGTCCACGGCGGCAACTCGACCACCAGCACGCTGACCGCGACAGCCGCACGCACCGGCCACACCGGCACCGCGACCGCACCCGACCACCGCACCGCCCCCGACAGCACGGAGACGAACCGATGACCTTCCGCACCTCCCCCACCACCCGCACCCGCGCCTCCTGGGCTGGCGGTCTCGCCCTCGCCGCGGCGAGCGCCCTCCTCCTCACCGGCTGCGTCGCGGGTGAGGACGCCGGCACCGGCTCGGCCGACGCGGCAGGCACCGGCGCGAGCGACGGCGGATGGTCGACCGACACCCTCGACATCGACTTCGCGACCTACAACCCGCTCAGCCTCGTCGTGAAGGACCAGGGCTACCTCGAGGACGCCCTCGGCGACGGCGTCACCGTCACCTGGACCCAGTCCGCCGGCTCGAACAAGGCCAACGAACTGCTGCGCGCCGGAGCGGTCGACGTCGGCTCGACCGCCGGCTCGGCCGCGTTGCTCGCCCGCTCGAACGGCTCCCCCATCAAGACGATCGACGTGTACTCGCAGCCCGAGTGGTCGGCGCTCGTCGTCCCCGGCGACTCGACCGTCACCGAAGTCGAGGGCCTCCGCGGCAAGACGATCGCCGCCACCACCGGCACCGACCCCTACTTCTTCCTGCTGCAGGCACTCGACCAGGCCGGGCTCAGCGCCTCGGACGTGACGATCCAGAACCTGCAGCACGCCGACGGACGCGCCGCCCTCGAGAACGGCAGCGTCGACGCCTGGTCCGGGCTCGACCCGATCATGGCCGCGAGCGAGGCCGAGTCGGGCACCAAGCTGCTCTACCGCAACGTGGACTTCCTCAGCTTCGGGTTCCTCAACGCGACCGAATCGTTCCTCGAGGCCTCGCCCGACGTCGCGCAGGTCGTCGTCGACTCGTACGAGAAGGCCCGCGCCTGGGCGCTCGAGAACCCGGACGAGACCGCCGCCATCCTGGCCGAGGCCGCCGCCATCGACCCCGCCGTCGCCACCACGGTGATCGACCGGACCCACCTCGACATCGACCCCGCCCCCGGAGCCGACCAGCAGGCCGTGCTCTCGACCGTCGGCCCGATCCTCGTCGAGTCGGGCGACGTCCCCTCGCAGGACGACGTCGACGCCGCCCTCGACTCGCTCTTCGACGACAGCTACGCCAAGGCCGCGTCCACCTCGTGAGCGACAATCTCAGCGGCCGCGAGGCGGACGCCCGCCAGGTCGTCCGCTCCGAGGCGACGCGCGGCTCGGGCACCGTCGTCGCCGGAGCCCGGCGCGGCGACGTCAGCCACGCCGTGACCGGCACCCCCCTCGAGGAGGCGCGGGTCGCGTCCGACGCGCACCGCGCCTCCTCGTCCGGACTGCAGGAGGCGCGGGTCGCCGAGAACGGACGCCGCGCCTCCTCGACCGGGTCGCCCGTCCCGCGACGCCCGGGCACCCCGGGCGCGACCCCTCCCCGCCGCCTGGCACTGCTCGGGGTGCTGGTGCCGGCCGCCGTGCTCGCCGCCTGGGTGCTCGCCACCACCGTCGGCGGAGTGCCCTCGTATCGCCTGCCGTCCCCCGCGGACGTGGTGCGGGCAGGAGTCGACCTCGCCGCCACGGGCCAGCTCGGCCTCTACGTGGCCATCTCGGTGCAGCGGGTGCTGATCGGGTTCGTGGTCGGGTCGGTGATCGGGCTGGTCGTCGGCGCGGTCGTCGGGTTGTCGCGGGTGGGCGAGGCGCTGCTCGCACCGTCGATCGCGGCCGTGCGCGCGGTGCCGTCGCTGGCCTGGGTGCCGTTGCTGATCCTGTACCTCGGCATCGGCGAGGACTCCAAGGTGACGCTGATCGCGATCGGGGCGGCCTTCCCGGTGTTCACCACGGTCGCGGGGTCGCTGCGGCACGTCGACCCGCAGCTCGTCGAGGCCGGACGCGCCTACGGCCTGCGGCGGGTGCCGCTCTTCACCCGGGTGCAGCTGCCGGCCGTGCTGCCGTCGCTCGTGTCGGGGCTGCGGCTGGCGCTGGCGCAGGCGTGGCTGTTCCTGGTCGCGGCCGAGCTGATCGCGTCGTCGATGGGCCTCGGCTTCCTGCTGACCGAGTCGCAGTCGAACGGACGCGTCGACCGCATCTTCCTCGCCATCGTGCTGCTGGCGCTGCTCGGGACGCTGAGCGACACCGTGCTGAACGTGGTGCAGCGCGTCGCGCTGCGCCGCTGGCGGTAGGCGTCGGGCGGCGACCGGCGTGACCTCGCCATGATGTGAACACGCCGCCACGCGATCTCGTGGCGGCGTGTTCACATCATGGCGGGGTGGGCGCCGACGTCCCCCCCCCCCCACCACGCCCCCCCCCGGACCCCCCCCCCCCCCGGGCGCCCCGGGGGGGACACAAAGCCACCGCCCCGTCTCCTTTTCCCCTCTCCCGCC
>NZ_LHOZ01000044.1:0-13318 GCF_001297205.1 Frigoribacterium sp. RIT-PI-h
AGCCCGCCCCCGGAACTGGGGGCGGGCTTCACTTTTGTGGGCTTCGGCTTCACTTGCGGCTTCACCTATACCCTTACTTCCGTGCACCCCCTCGGATTCGAACCGAGAACCCACTGATTAAGAGTCAGTTGCTCTGCCAATTGAGCTAGAGGTGCGAGCTGCGGCGCGTGCCGCAACGAGGAATGACTCTAGCATGAGTTCTGACCCCCTCAGAACCACCGGCGCCGTCGTGGCGCCCGCAGATCGGAGCACCATGCCCACGAAGCTCGAGAAGGGCGCTGCCGCGCCCACGTTCACCCTCGACGACGAGAACGGTTCGCCCGTCTCGCTCGCCGACTACTCGGGGCAGAAGGTCATCGTGTACTTCTACCCGGCGGCGTCGACGCCGGGCTGCACGACCGAGGCCTGCGACTTCCGCGACAACATCAACTCGTTGAAGTCGTCGGGTTACCAGGTGCTGGGCGTCTCGAAGGACGAGCCCGCCGCTCTGCAGAAGTTCAAGGACGAGCAGGGGCTGAACTTCCCGCTGCTGAGCGACCCCGAGCTGACGGTGCACCAGGCGTACGGCGCCTACGGCGAGAAGAACAACTACGGGCGCATCGTGACGGGCACGATCCGGTCGACGTTCGTGGTCGACGAGCAGGGCGCGGTCGAGCTGCCGCTGTACAACGTGAAGGCGACGGGGCACGTGGCGTCGCTCCGCAAGAAGCTCGGCCTCGACTGACACCGGTCGTCGACGCGAGCGCCGGAGGCGCGGTGCCGGTCCTCGAGACCGGCACCGCGCCTCCTGCGTGTCGCCTCGCCCCTCGGGGCGGGTCGGTCGCGGTCAGTAGACGTGCGGCTCTTGGTCGCGCGCCGAGGGGGCGGCGACGACGGACGGCACGAGCAACAGGACCACGACGGCGACGGCCGGCACGAGGAGCGCGAGGCCGATGGTCGGGTTCGCGAAGACGCCCTGCAGGCTGCCGATGCCGACCGCGAACTGCAGCACCTGCCAGACGATCGCCGCCCCCCTGATCCAGGCTCGGCCCCGCAGGGCGCCGAGCACGATCGCTCCGAGCCACGCCGTCGCCAACAGGGTCAGCACGACGATCGCGACGGCCGAGGGATACGAGTCGGGGCGGGCCACGCGCAGCTCGACGAGCAGGAACACGGCCGTCGCGGCGACGAGCAGGAACTCCGCCGCGAGCAGGACGATCACGACCCAGAGCAGGGCGGGTCGACGGGTCTCGGCAGACCGACCGGTCTCGTCTCGGGGGCCGTCAGAGCCTGCTGTGGTCACGTGTGAGCCTCCGAAAAATCCTTGATTTGGCCGTACCAGTATGCGACCATATTCGAGGTCGAAGTGACGCGTACATTGCGGTGCGCGCCTCCCGCATTCTTCTCTTTCCCCATCCCGAACCAGGCGCTTCGTCGTGCCTGGTTCTGCACTTTTAAGGAGTACCCATCGATGGATTGGCGCGACAAAGCCGCTTGCCTGCAGGCTGACCCGGAGCTCTTCTTCCCCGTCGGCAACACGGGTCCCGCCGTCGACCAGATCGACAAGGCCAAGGCCGTCTGCGGGCGCTGCACCGTCACCGAGACCTGCTTGCAGTACGCGCTCGAGACGTCGCAGGACTCCGGCGTCTGGGGCGGTCTGAGCGAGGACGAGCGTCGTGCGCTGAAGCGTCGCGCCGCCCGCGCCCGCCGCGCCAGCTGACCCAACGTCGACCGCCCTCGGCGATCGACCTCCGGCCCTCACGGCCGATGACGAAGCCCGGCACCTGATCACAGGTGCCGGGCTTCGTCGCGTCCTGGGCCGCGCGCGGGCTCAGGGCTGGGTGAGCCAGCGGAACGGGATCTCGATGGTGACCTCGGTGCCGTTGCCGACGAGGGTGTGCCAGTCGATGGTGCCGCCGAGCTCACCCTGGATCAGGGTGCGGACGATCTGGGTGCCGAGGCCCGAGCCGACCTTGCCCTCGGGCAGCCCGACGCCGTTGTCGCGCACCTTGACCGTGAGCTCTTCGGCCCGGCGGTCGGCGACGATCTCGACCTCGCCGTCGCGGCCGTCGAGACCGTGCTCGACGGCGTTCGTCACGAGCTCGGTCAGCGCGAGGGCCAGGGGCGTCGCGTACTCGCTCGGCAGGGCGCCGAAGCTGCCCGTCATGGTGGGGCGGACCGTCGTGTTGTGGCTCGACGCGACCTCGGCGATGAGCATCAGCACCCGGTCGAAGACGGTGTCGAAGTCGACGTTCTGACTGAGCCCCTCGGACAGCGTGTCGTGGACGACCGCGATCGACTGCACGCGGCGCATGGCCTGGGTCAGAGCCTCGCGGGCGACGTCGGTGCGGGTGCGTCGCGCCTGGATGCGCAACAGCGAGGCGACCGTCTGCAGGTTGTTCTTGACCCGGTGGTGGATCTCGCGGATCGTGGCGTCCTTGGTGATCAGCTCGCGCTCCTGGTGACGCAGCTCGGTCACGTCGCGGCAGAGCACGATCGCCCCGACGCGCTCACCGCGATCGCGCAGCGGGATCGCCCTCAACGACACCGTGACCCCCCGCGCCTCGATGTCGGTGCGCCAGGGCGCCCGACCCGTGACGACCAGCGGTAGGGACTCGTCGATCACGAGCTTGCCCGCGAGTAGCCCGGTGGTGACCTCGGCCAGCGACTCGCCCTCGAGCTCGCCGGCGAACCCCATGCGGTTGAAGGCCGACAGGCCGTTGGGGCTCGCGAAGGTCACCATGCCGTCGACGTCGAGACGGAGCAGCCCGTCGGAGGCGCGGGGTGCGCCTCGTCGCGGACCCGTCGGAGCCCCGAGGTCGGGGAAGTCGCCGGCGGCGATCATGGCGAAGAGGTCGTTGGAGCACTGGTTGAAGGTCAGCTCTTGGCGGCTGGGGGTGCGGGCCTCGCTGAGGTTCGTGTGCCGGGTGATGATCGCGATCGGTGCGTCGGTGACGTCGGGTCGGCTGGCCCCGAGGCGACGGAGCACGGGCACGGCCCGGACGCGCGTCGGCGTCTCTTCGTACCAGTCGGGCGCGGCCGAGTCGACGATGCGGGTCGTCGTGAAGGCTTGCTCGATCTGCTCGCGCCACTCGGGGCGCACCTCTTGTCCGACGAAGTCCCGGTAGAACAACGTGGCCGAGCTCGACGGCCGCGCGTGGGCGACGGCGACGAAGCTGCCGGCCTGCGTGGGCACCCAGAGGACGATGTCGGCGAACGCGAGGTCCGCGAGCAGCTGCCAGTCCCCCACCAGCAGGTGCAGCCACTCGACGTCCACCTCGCTCGAGAGGCCCTGGGCGAGAACGAGATCACTGAGCGTCGACACCCGTTCAGTCTAGGTCGACGACCCGTCCGGAGGCGTCGGTCGCCTCCGAGCAGGACCGCATGCCCGCCGATTCTCCACAGACCGTCGAGTCGGTCTGGTTTTGCCATTCCACATGTCATATCTTCTAGTCATGCCCGGACGCACGTGAACAGGAAGACTGCCCATGCCCTCGAACACCCACGCCCTCGCCCTCGCCGAGCCCCTCGAGCCCCTCGGGCCCACGGCGTCGCCTCGGCCGCACCTGAGACCCGTCCCGCCACTCTGCGACCCGGGCCCGGCCGTGCCGGCCGGCCCGATGTCGACCCCCTCACCCGGCGATCGACCGTCCGGTGCCACGTCTCACGTGCGGCCCGTCCCACCGGTAGGCACCCAGCACGAGTCACCCTTCCCGGATGATCCGGACCTGCTCGTCGAGAACCTGGTGCGCTGCGTCGTCGAGATCCTGGCCGGGGCACGCGAGCTCGACCAGGTCTCCCGATGGGTCACCGAAGACGTCTACCGCACCCTGCACAAGCGCGTCGTCCTCGCGGCCAGGGCCCGGTCGGCCCACGGCACTCGAACGCAGCGTCCGGTCTTCACGAGCGGCAGCATCCGGGCGAGCCCGCCCGCCGACGGGGTGATCGAATCGGTCGTCGTCCTGCACGGGCGCGGTCGCAGTCGAGCGGTCGCCGTCCGACTCGAGACCTACGACAGCCGGTGGCGAGCGGCCGCCGTGCACGTGCTCTGACGGTCGACCGAGACGCCGACGACAGACGACGCGCCCCCGAGCCGAGCTCGGGGGCGCGTCGTCTGTCGATCGGACGAGCCGATCGGCGGCTCTTCTTGCCGGCCGCCCGACGCTCGGCCCGGTTGACCGGAGCCTCGCCGCCACCGGTCTTCTGACCGAAGGCGCCGACCTTGCCGTCGTCCGCCTGACGTGCCGACGGGCCACCGGACGCCCGTGCCGCGGCGATCTCGGGCGACTCGGAGCGCTCGGCCTCGTCCTGCGCCTTCTGCGCCTTGGCGGTCGCACCCTTCTCGAGCTGACCGCGCTGGTTGCGCACCTCGACCTCACCGTCGATGTTGGGAGCCGAGTAGGCCAGCTGCGCCTGCGGCTGCTTCTCGGCCTCGAGACCCTTGGCCGCGATGACGGGAGCCTCGGTGGCACCGACCTGGCCCTGGACCTCGACCTCGAGGTTGAAGAGGAACCCGACGGTCTCTTCGCGGATCTGCCCCATCATGCTCTGGAACAACGCGTACCCCTCGCGCTGGTACTCGACGAGCGGATCGCGCTGGGCCATGGCCCGCAGACCGATGCCGTCCTTCAGGTAGTCCATCTCGTAGAGGTGGTCGCGCCAACGACGGTCGATGACCGACAGCACGACTCGACGCTCGAGCTCGCGCATGGCGGGCTCGCCGAGGGTCTCGGTACGCGCCTCGTAGGCGACCTTGGCGTCGGAGAGGATCTCTTGCCCGAGGAACGCCCGGGTCGCCTTGCCCTTGGAGCCGGCCTCGGTGATGACCTCGTCGATGGTGATCGAGATCGGGTACAGGGTGCCGAGTTCGGTCCAGAGGGCGTCGAGGTCCCAGTCGTCGGGGCTGCCGTCACCCGTGTGCTGGTCGATCACCTCGTTGACGACGTCCTCGAGGAACTTCTGGCTGCGGTCCTTCAGGTCGTCGCCTTCGAGGATGTGTCGGCGGTCACCGTAGATGGCCTCGCGCTGACGGTTGAGGACGTCGTCGTACTTGAGGACGTTCTTGCGGATCTCGGCGTTGCGCGACTCGACCTGCGACTGCGCCGAGCGGATGGCCCGCCCGACGATCTTGTTCTCGATCGCGAGGTCGTCCGGCACGTTGCCGCGACCCATGAGCGACTCGGCGGCGCCCGAGTTGAACAGACGCATCAGGTCGTCGGTCAACGACAGGTAGAACCGGCTCTCACCGGGGTCGCCCTGACGACCCGAACGACCGCGCAGCTGGTTGTCGATGCGACGGGACTCGTGACGTTCGGTGCCGAGGACGTACAACCCGCCCGCCTCGATGACCTTCTCGGCCTCTTCTTGCACGGCGGCCTTCTGGGCGGCGAAGACGTCGTCCCACGCGGCCTCGTACTCGTCGGGGGTGTCCACCGGGCTGAGCCCCTTGGCGTTCATCTCGGCGACGGCGAGGAACTCGGCGTTGCCGCCGAGCATGATGTCGGTCCCGCGACCGGCCATGTTGGTGGCGACGGTCACGGCGCCGGCACGACCGGCCTGGGCCACGATGGCGGCCTCTCGGGCGTGGTTCTTGGCGTTGAGCACCTCGTGCTTGACGCCCTTCTTGGCGAGCAGTCGGGAGAGGTACTCGCTCTTCTCGACACTGGTCGTACCGACCAGCACGGGCTGGCCCTTCTCGTGCCGTTCGACGATGTCTTCCACGACCTGGTCGAACTTGCTCGTCTCGTTCTTGTAGACGAGGTCGGTCTGGTCGATGCGCTGCATCGGCCGGTTGGTCGGGATGGGCACGACGCCGAGCTTGTAGGTGCTCATGAACTCGGCGGCCTCGGTCTCGGCCGTACCGGTCATGCCGGAGAGCTTCTTGTAGAGGCGGAAGTAGTTCTGCAGCGTGACCGTCGCGAGGGTCTGGTTCTCGGCCTTGACCGACACGCCCTCTTTCGCCTCGATGGCCTGGTGGATGCCCTCGTTGTAGCGGCGGCCGCTGAGGATGCGACCGGTGTGCTCGTCGACGATCAACACCTCGCCGTTGATGACGACGTAGTCCTTGTCGCGTTTGAAGAGCGCGTCGGCCTTGATGGCGTTGTTGAGGAACGAGATGAGCGGGGTGTTGGCCGACTCGTACAGGTTGTCGATGCCGAGGTAGTCCTCGACCTTCTCGATGCCGGGCTCGAGGACGCCCACGGTGCGCTTCTTCTCGTCGACCTCGTAGTCGGTGCCCGAGACGAGACGCCGAGCGATGGTGGCGAACTCGGTGAACCAGCGGTTGGCCTCGCCCGACGACGGGCCCGAGATGATGAGCGGCGTGCGGGCCTCGTCGATGAGGATCGAGTCGACCTCGTCGACGATCGCGAAGAAGTGGCCCCGCTGCACCATGTCCTGCGCCTGCCAGGCCATGTTGTCGCGGAGGTAGTCGAAGCCGAACTCGTTGTTCGTGCCGTAGGTGATGTCGGCGGCGTACATCTCGCGACGCTCGGCCGGGGTCTGACCCGACAGGATGCAGCCGGTGGTCATGCCGAGCGCCCGGAACACGCGCCCCATCAGCTCGGACTGGTAGCTCGCGAGGAAGTCGTTGACCGTGATGACGTGCACGCCCCGGGAGGCGATGGCGTTCAGGTACGCCGCCGTGGTGGCGACGAGGGTCTTGCCCTCACCGGTCTTCATCTCGGCGATGTTGCCGAGGTGCAACGCCGCGCCACCCATGAGCTGCACGTCGAAGTGCCGAAGCCCCAGGGTGCGCTTCGACGCCTCACGGACGGCGGCGAAGGCCTCGGGCAACAGGTCGTCGAGCGATTCACCCGAGGCGTAGCGCTCGCGCAGCTCGACGGTCTCGTTGCGCAGCTCGTCGTCGGTGAGGGTCGTGAAGTCGTCCTCGAGCTCGTTGACCGCCTTGGCGTAGGCCTTCAGCTTGCGCAGCGTGCGGCCCTCGCCGACGCGGAGGACCTTCTCGAGGACGTTGGCCACTGGTGTGCTCCCATGTGTTCGGTCGAACCCGCGGAACGCTCCGCGGTCTCGCTGAGGTGATCCGCATCGGAGCACCGAGGTGTCGACGGTCCGTCCTGGACCGGCCCACGATCTTAGCAAGCGTAGTGGCCGACCCCCTGGGAGGCGGCAGGGACGTGCCCGCGCCTCCCGGGGTGTCGGCCACCGACGACCCGGGGGTCAGCTCACCAGGCCTGCCCGCAGCGCCGTCGCGGTCTCCTGCAGGTCGGGCGAGTCCTGGTCGAGCCCGATCACGCCGTAGTCCCAGCCCTTGCGCCGGTACACGACGCTCGGGCGCTCGGTCTCGGCGTCGATGAAGAGGTAGAAGTCGTGACCGACGAGCTCCATGTAGTAGAGCGCGTCGTCGACGGACATGGGTGTCGACGCGAAGACCTTCTCGCGGATGACCACGGGGCAGTACTCCTCTTCGAGCTCGTCGGCGGGGGCCTCGTCGCCCACCACCGTCACGGCACCGGTGCGGACCTGGTCGAGCGTCTCGGCCGCGGCGGGCGTGACGCCGACACCGCTGAAGTCGGCCGTGGCGGCCTCGCGCAGCGACGTCGGTCGGTGTTGCCCGCGATGGATCTTCTGCCGGTCCTTCGCCCGGCGCACCCGTTCGAGGAGGCGGCCGATCGCGAGATCGAACGCCGCGTACTTGTCGGCGGCCGTGGACTCGGCCCGCACGAGGGGGCCGGGGCCGATCAGGGTGATCTCGACCCGGTCGTCGCCCGCCTGCCCGCCGGACTTCTCGTGGTGCCGCGAGACCTTGACCTCGAGGGCCAGGGCCTTCGTGGCCAGCGCGGCGACCTTGTCTGCCTTCTCGGTGGCGTACTCGCGGAAACGATCGGTGATGCCGACGTTTCGACCCGTGACGGAAATTTCCATGACGACCTCCTGTGGCTATCGACGTGCCGCCTGTCAGCCAGGCGGATGTCCTTTCACGCCTTTCGCCCCACCGTAGCGACCCGGACACCCCCGTGTCACGCACCGTTCACCGTTCGCTCAGGGGCGGTCGGCGCCCGCCCGCAACGGGGTGGCGGCGAGACAGGCCGCACCGACCACGACAGCGCCCCGGGCGGTCAGCGCACGCCGCGCCTCCTGCAGGGTGCCACCTGTCGTCACGACGTCGTCGACCAGGACGACCCGCGACCCCCGGAGGTCGCGGGTGGCACGCAGGCTGCCCTCGCGTCCCCTGAGACGCTGCTGCCGGTCGCGGCCCTTCGGGCCGCCGCCGGCCCGCGCCGTCGGCCCGAGCACCCGCGTGCCGACCACGAGCCCGCGCCGGCGCAGCATCGGGTCGCCCGGGTCGTACCCCCGCCGACCCCGCCCCCGTCGCGACCGCGGCCCCGGCACGACGAGCAGCGCCCGTTCGCCCGGGCCCCCGTCCACGGCGGACGCCCCCTCGGGCGCCCCGTGACGGGCACAGGACTCGAGGGCGGCGGCGGGGGCCGGGGCGAGCCCCTCGGCCAGGCGCACCCGACCGCCGTTCTTGAAGGCCAGCACGACACCCCGCGCCTCGAAGGCGTAGACGAGCCCGGCGAAGACCGGGAGCCCGTCGGACAGGTCGACCCGGACGACCTCGGGGACGAGCCGACGTCGGCAGTCGTCGCACAGCCCGACGTCGGGCTCGTGGCATCCCGCGCACGAGACGGGTGACACGACGGACAGCGCCTCGCGGACGGCACTCGCGAGGGCGCCCCGGGCGGGGACGCCCGATCGGGGAGGAGGGGGCGGGGGCATCCCGACGGCGGGGCCCCGCCTGGACACGCGCGCCGCGCCTCCGCCGTCCGAAGGGGACGGTCAGGCCACCTTCCGCCCTGGGGAGGAGGCGACCCCGGGGCGTCAGCGCTGGGTCGCCACCAGATCCGCCGTCAACCCCGTGGCCTGCCAACTGCTGCCCCGGGGTTCGAGCACGTCGCCGTCGGCACCCAACAGCAGCAGGCGGTCGAAACCGTTTCCGCCGCCGACCGCGACCGCCCCGCCCGACGGACGGCCGGCGCCCGACGAGCCCCCGCCGACCTCGGACATCGTCACCCGCGACGCCTCGCCCACGGAGGTCAGGACGGCGACGGTCAGTTGATCGGCCCAGGTCGCGTCGACGGGTGCACCGTCCGGAGCCGACAACTCGAGGGGCTGCCCCAGCCGGAGGGGGACCCCGTCGGCGTCCCGCACGACGGCGGCCACGAGGAGGCGCGACTCGCCCTGGTCGTCGAGCAACAGGAGCGCGCGGGTGCCGTCGCGCGAGATGCGGAACGTCGTGACGCTCGGACCCGCCGGCAGCGACGTCGCCACCACGTGGGGCGTGCCGTCGAGCGCGTACGCCGTGAGGCTCGACGGGTCGTCGGCGACGACCGACCAGACGAAGCCCGCGTCGTCGAGCGAGGGGGCGACGAGTCCGGTCCGGGCGTCGACCAGGCGGGCTCCGCCCGAGGCCGTGACGGCGTACGTGCCCGACGAGGTGCCGACGGCGGCACTCGTCTGGTCTGCCGACAGCTCGACCGACCGGGGCCGGAGGGTCTCGACCGCGTCCGAGAGCCCCGGGAGCTGGCTCGTGGCGCTCGTCGTGGCGAAACCGAGCACGCCGTCGGTCAGCACGAGGGGCCGGGCGTCGACCGCGGGGTCACGCACGGGCGCGGGCTGCTGCATGGCCGGCACGGACAGAGGGGCACCCTCGACGCTGAGCTCGACGGCGGTCACGGTCGCGAGGGTCGAGAAGCTCGCCAGCAGCTGTGCCTGCATCCGGGCCCGGGCGTCGGGCGTCGCCTCGAGGGCGTCGGCGGTGAGGTCGACGCGGGCCGTCCCGTCGTCCACGGTGATGGCCGTCAGCGACAGCTGTGTCCCCTCGGGGAAGGCCGAGACGACGGCGCCCTGCAGCCAGTCCGACGGCCCGTCGAGCAGCGCCGTCGCGAGGCGCGTGCTCGTCGACGACCGCGCGAGGAACCAGCGTTCGTCCGGCACGAGATAGGTGAACGTGGGGTCGTAGAAGTACGCGGCGTGCGACCGGAAGACCGAGTCGAAGGTGGCCGGCGAGAGGATGATGCCGTCGGGGGCGTCGCTGATGCGCCACTCGCCGCCCTCACGGACGAACGAGAACGCCAGGGACGTCGTCGTGGACGACGTGGCGGGGGTGTAGTGCCCCGCCGAGTCGACCGTCGCCGAGCCCACGAAGGCGTAGTCGAGCGTCGACCCGCCGACCCTCGAGGTCGAGCCGACCCCGGGGCGGATGGTGACGCTGGCCCGTGGCTCCCACTCGTCGGCGAAGCCGGCACTGAGGAACTGACGCGCCACCCCGTAGTTGTCCTGGGACCCGGTGCCCGCCGAGAGGAAGTCCCGCAGCAGCCTTTCTTGCGAGCTGCCGGCGACCGGACCGTTGGGCCGGAACACCAAGTCGCTCACCACGTCGTCGCTGACGGTGTCGCCCCGCTGCACCTGACCGCCGCCGGGGATGCCCACGCACCCGGTCAGGGCGATCGCGGCGACCACGAGGGTCGCCAGGACCGCCGTGCGACGGCCCCACGGGTGGTTCCGTCGCCGTTCAGTCATCGTCGGTCCCTCTCTCCGACGACGATGACGACGGTGTCGACGACGACGGGGTCGACGCGCCCGGCGCCTCGACGGCCGGGACCGAATCCGACCACGGTTCGCCGGTCACCGGGACGGTCGTCTCGCCCCGACGGTCCGGCGGCACGACCGGCAGGGGCGATCCCTCGATGCGACCGCCGGCCACCCGGGGCAGGGTGACGACGAACCGACTGCCCGAGCCCGGCTCGGACCAGACCTCGAGCCGGCCGCCGTGCAGGGCCGCGTCCTCGAGGCTGATCGCCAGGCCCAGCCCGGTGCCCCCGATGGGGCGCTTGCGGGAGGGGGCGGCCCGCCAGAACCGGTCGAACACCCGCGCGGCGTCGGCAGGGCTCATGCCCACGCCGTTGTCGCGCACGGCGACCGCGACGGCCGTCGCGTCACTGTCGACCTCGACCTCGATCGGCCGCCCCTCGCCGTGCTCGATGGCGTTGCCCAGCAGGTTGCGCAGGATGCGGCGCAGCCGTCGCGGGTCGATCTCGGCCTCGAAGTAGCCGCCCCGGGCGACGACCGACACGACGCTGCCCGATTCGGCGGCCAGGGGACCGAACTCGTCCACGCCGTCCTCGACGAGGCGCACGACCGTGACGGGCTCGGTCTCGAGCTCGACGGCACCCGCGTCGAACCGCGAGATCTCGAGCAGGTCGGCGAGCAACAACTCGAACCGGTCGACCTGGGTGTGCAGCAGCTCGGCCGTCCGGGCGGCCGAGGGCGTGAACGACGTGCGCTGGTCGTAGAGCACGTCACCGGCCAGCCGGATCGTGGTCAGCGGCGTGCGCAGCTCGTGCGAGACGTCGCTCACGAAGCGTTGTTGGACGCGCGAGAGCTCGGCCAGGTGCGAGATCTGGCGCTGCATGGCGTCGGCCATCCCGTTGAAGGAGCGCCCGAGCGTGGCGACGACGTCCTGCCCCTTCTCGGGGATGCGTTCTTCGAGGTGGCCGGCCGCGATCTTCTGACTGGTCTCGGCCGCCGTGCGGATGGGTCCCACGACCAGACGGACGACGAGGTAGGTGATCGCGCCGATCAAGAGCACGAGCGCGAGCGAGCCGATGCCGAGCGTCCGCTGCATCAGGTCGAGCGTGGCCTGCGCGTCGCTGAGGTCGTAGACGAGGTAGAGCTCGTACTGGCCCGCGGTGGGCACCTGCAGGGTCGAACCGACCGCGATGCCGGGCGAGCCGCCGCCCAGCGACGTCGGGGGCAGCGACACCGACTGCATCGACAGGCGTCCGTCGTCCGCGGCCACCGCCTCGCGGAGGGCCGGCGAGATCACGGAGTCCGGGAAGTCGGGGCTGGCGATGTTCTGGATGGTCTGCGGACTGTTCTGCCCCGGTGTCCGGAGGATCGCGATGCTCGTCCCGCCCGGGCTCGAGGTCGAGCCCAGGATGGCGGTCTGCGCCTCGTTCTGCAGCGCGTCGAGCTCGACCTGGTTGGCGTCCTCGGTGGCGGTGGCCGAGTCGAAGATGTTCTGTGCCAGCAGCGTCGCCCGCACGCTCTCGGCCTCGACCTGCTCACGGCGTTGGTCGTAGAGGCTCGTGCCGATGGTCACCGAGATGAGCGTGCCGATCACGGTCACGGCGACGGTAGACAGCACCACCGTCAGCGCGACGGTGCGGAACGACAGCGACGATCGCCAGAAGCCGACCACCCGGGTGGGCCACGTGCGCCACGCCGGTGCCCGCCACGACCACGGACCGCCCGACCGGACGGGCCCGCCCTCGTCGGGCCCCGCGACCGCCGACACGAGCGCCACCCGACCGGGCTACGAACCCGCGCCGGCGCGGTACCCGACGCCGCGGACGGTCGTGACGATGCGGGGCGCGTCGGGATCGTGCTCCACCTTCGCGCGCAGCCGCTGCACGTGGACGTTCACCAGACGGGTGTCGGCCTTGTAGTGGTAGCCCCACACCTGCTCGAGCAACATCTCGCGGGTGAAGACCTGCTGCGGCTTCGAGGCGAGCGCGAGCAACAGTTCGAACTCGAGCGGGGTCAGGGCGATCGGCGTGTCACCGCGTCGTACCTCGTGTGCCGCGACGTCGAGGCGTAGGTCGCCCACGGTGAGGACGTCGTTGGTCGGCTCGGTGGCCGGGCGCAGCCGGGTGCGGATGCGCGCGACGAGCTCTTTCGGGTTGAACGGCTTGACGACGTAGTCGTCGGCCCCGCTCTCGAGACCGCGGACCACGTCGGCCGTGTCGCCCTTCGCGGTCAGCATGATGATCGGCACACCGCTCTCGGCACGGATGAGACGGCAGACCTCGATGCCGTCGAGGCCGGGCAGCATCAGGTCGAGGAGGACGAGGTCGGGTGAGGCCTCGTGGAAAGCCTCGAGGGCGCCCGCGCCGTCGCCGCAGAAGTGGGGGTCGAACTCGTCGGCGCGAAGGACGATGCCGATCATCTCGGCGAGCGCCGGGTCGTCGTCGACCACGAGGATGCGCGGGTTCATGTTCTCCGTCTGGGCTGGGCCGCTCGGGAGGCGGCACGTCAGGACAGATTAGTGCAGGAGGCGCGCATCGGCTGGCAGCGCCCGGTCCGGTGTGGAAACATGAACACCCCCGTGAGGACGACCTCACGGTCAGGACGACCAGGGGGACCATGACCGATCCGAACGCCTGGAGCACACCGGGAGGCGACACCCCCCCGCCGCGCTGGGGCGAGCGCGTCGACCCGTCGTCCGCCGGCCCCGTCCCCGCCGGGCCCTCGCCCGTCCCCGGGGCGTCCCGGGGCGGTGCCCCCCCCGGGCCGCCCCCCCGGCCCCGCCCCCCCC
>NZ_LHOZ01000130.1:0-13237 GCF_001297205.1 Frigoribacterium sp. RIT-PI-h
GTGGGGCTCTCGAGGGGTGGGTGCAGGAGGCGCGGCGCCGGTCTCGGCACCGGCACCGCGCCTCCTGCGGTCGCCTCGCGTCGCGGCTCAGCCGCGCGGGCGGCTCACGACGCGGACCGCCCCGGCGGGCACGACGACGCGGCCGTCGACGGCGTCGCCGGTGATCAGCTCGGTGCCCCGACCGACCACGACGTCGGTCGCGGCCTCGGCGTGGTTGACCAGGAAGGTGAAGTCGGCGTCGTCGCCGTGGCGCACGACGACCTCGAGCCCGCCGGGCTGCTCGACCGGCAGCGGCACGCCGGCGTCGTCGAGCACCGACCGGACGAGCCCCTCGAGGTCGGCCCCCGTCGTGCGCGTCGAGACGTACCAGGCCGACCCGTCGCCGTGCTCGTGGCGGGGGGCCCCCCGGCCCCCCCCCGCCGGGCCGTCGACGTAGCTCGCGACCGCCACGGCGCCTTCGAGGACGATGTCGTCGGACCAGCCGGTGCCGGTCGTGCCGTCGTCGAGCGTGACGACCTGGTCGGCGTACAGGGGCAGGAACTCCGGCACCGAGAGACCGAGCACCTCGCGCAGAGCACCGGGTGCTCCGCCGACGTGGACGGTGTCGTTCTCGTCGACGACGCCCGAGAAGTACGACGCGACGAAGGTGCCGCCCCCGCGGACGAACGCGCCGAGGGCGTCGGTGGTGTGCCGGTCGGCCAGGTACAGCGACGGGGCGAGCACGAGGTCGTAGCCCGACAGGTCGTCGTGCGGGTGACGGAAGTCCACCGTCACGCCGAGGTGCCAGAGGGCCGAATACCAGGCGACGACGCGCTCGCGGTGCTGGAGCTCGACCGACGGGCGCCACTCGAGGTCGTGGGCCCAGAACGACTCGACGTCCCAGAGGATCGCGACCCGCGCCTCCACCCGGCTGCCGCGGACGGCCGCGAGGCGACCCAGGTCGGCGCCGAAGTCGACGACCTCGCGCCAGGTGCGGGTCGCGGTGCCGGCGTGCGGCAGCATCGCGGAGTGGAACTTCTCGGCGCCGTACCGTGACGCCCGGAACTGGAAGAACAGGATCGCGTCGGCGCCACGCGCGAGGTGGCTCGCGGCGTTGCGGGCGAGCTCACCGGGGCGCTTGGCGATGTTGCGGGGCTGCCAGTTGACGGCCGAGGTCGAGTGCTCCATGAGCATCCAGGGCGCACCACCGGCGAGCGACCGGGTGAGGTCGGCGTCCATGGCGAGCAGCACGTGGTTGTCGCGGCGTTCGGCCACGAGGTAGTGGTCGTTCGCCACCACGTCGACCTCGCGGGCCCACTTCCAGTAGTCGATCGACGGGCAGTTGGTGGCCATGAAGTTCGTCGTGACCGGGAGGTGCGGTGCGTGTCGCTTGATCGCGTCGCGTTCGGCCGTGAAGCAGGCCAGCAGGGCGTCCGAGGTGAACCGGGCGAAGTCGAGGCGCGAGGTCTGGTTGACGACCGTGGCCGAGGTGCGCGGCACGTCGATCTCGTCCCACTCGCCGTAGGTCTGGCCCCAGAACCGGGTGCCCCAGGCCTCGTTGAGCGCGTCGAGGGTGACGTACTTCTCCTCGAGCCAGGTGCGGAAGGCGAGCACCGAGTGGGGGCCGTAGTCCTCGCTGATCGGGGCGCCGTACTCGTTGTGGACGTGCCAGAGCACCACCGCGGGGTGGTTCGCGTAGCGCTCGGCCAGCCGCTCGGTGATCGCGAGGGCCGCGCGACGGTAGTCGGGGCTGCTCGGGCTGACCATGCCGCGGGAGCCGCGGCCGAGGGTGACGCCGTCACGAGTGACCGGGTGGGAGTCGGGGTAGGCCTTCCAGAACCAGGCCGGGGGGACGGTCGTCGGGGTGGCCAGGTCGACGTCGATGTCGGCGTCGTGCAGCAGGCCGAGGATGTCGTCAAGGAAGCCGAAGTCGTACTCGCCCTCGCGGGGCTCGAGCAGTGCCCACGAGAAGATGCCGACGCTGACCAGGTTGACGCCCGCCTGCTTCATCAGGGCGATGTCCTCGAGCCAGACCTCGCGCGGCCACTGCTCGGGGTTGTAGTCCCCGCCGTAGCGCAGGTCGGCGCGGCCGGGCAACCAGGTCGTGGTGGCCTGGGGCGTGGGCCGGGCGTCGAGCTCGAGTGACATGCGGTGATCTCCTTTGACTGTGTGCGCTCCCAGTTGTAACACACCGGTATCGACTGCCGGAAGGGTCCGCATCGGTGTTGACAAGCCAAAAGCGCTGTGCGTAACTGTAACCGCTCACAGGCACAGCGACGTGGTTCTCCGAAGTCCGCGCTGTCCCGCCCCACCACAGCTCTTGCTTTCCTCAAGGAGGACGAATGCGCAGCTCATTCCGCCGTCTCGGTGTCGCCACGGTCGCGACCGCCGCCCTACTGCTCACCGCCGGGTGCTCCGGTGCCGGGGGAGGCGCGGCCGACGACGGCCCCGTCGAGCTCAGCTACTGGGCCTGGGCCCCGAACCTCGACAAGGTCGTCGACCTCTGGAACCAGGACAACCCCGACATCCAGGTCACCGTGAACAAGCAGGACGGCGGCGACCCGGCCATCACCAAGCTGCTCACGGCCATCAAGGCCGGCAGCGGTGCTCCGGACCTGATCCAGGCCGAGTACCAGAAGATCCCGACGCTCGTGTCGTCGGACGCGCTCGCCGACATCTCGGACCAGGGTGCCGCCGACCTCGAGGGCGACTTCTCGGAGGGCACCTGGTCGTCGGTGACCCTCGGCGGCGACGGCGTCTACGCCATCCCGCAGGACTCCGGCCCGATGATGGCCTACTACCGCACCGACATCCTCGACCAGTACGGCCTGAGCGTCCCGACCACGTGGGACGAGTACGCCGACGTGGCCACGAAGCTGCACGCCGCCGACCCGACGAAGTACCTCGGCACCTTCTCGGCCAACGACGCCGGCTGGTTCGCCGGCCTCGCGCAGCAGGCCGGCGCCTCGTGGTGGTCGATCGACGGCGACAGCTGGGGCGTCGACATCGAAGGCGGCCCGACGGAGAAGGTCGCCTCGTACTGGGGCGGGCTCGTCGAGAGCGGTGCCGTCGACAACAAGCCGATGTACACGCCCGAGTGGAACGCCGGACTGAACGACGGCAGCCAGGTCGGCTGGATCAGCTCGGTCTGGGCCCCCGGCGTGCTGGGCGGCAACGCCCCCGACACCGCCGGCAAGTGGACCGCGGCCCCGCTGCCGCAGTGGGACGCCTCGAAGCCCGCGGACGGCAACTGGGGTGGCTCGACGACGGCCGTCACGACGCAGTCCGAGCACAAGGAGGCGGCGGTCGAGTTCGCGACCTGGCTCAACACCGACCCCACGGCGGTCGCGGCCCTCGCCGACATCGCCGGCGTCTACCCGGCGGCGACCGACGCGGCGGCCGACGCCCTGACGACGAGCCCCGAGTTCTTCAGCCAGCAGGACGACTTCTACGACATCGCTGCCGAGGCGTCCGAGTCGGTGAACCCGTTCACCTACGGCCCCAACGTCAACGTCGCCTTCAGCGCGTACAACGACGAGTTCGCCAAGGCGGCCGACGCGAAGACGCAGGCGGCGTTCGAGGACGCGGTCACGGCCATGCAGGAGATCACCGTCGACGACCTGACCAAGAGCGGCTTCTCGGTCGAGGAGCGACACCGGGTGGGGCGGCGAAACCCCCCCCACCCGCCGTCGTCACACCCGTCTTCCCCGTCACGTTCGTCTTCCCCGTCACACCCGTCTCGACCCAAGGACCCGGCATGGCCGACACCCTCACCCCTCTCAGCCCCCGCACCGACGGCGCCGGCCCTCCGCCGTCGTCGTCCGGTCGCGAGGCGCCCCGGCCCGCGACGCGCAAGGGCAACGGAAGCTTCCGCACCCGGGTGCTGACGCCCTACGCGATGCTCGCCCCCGGCATCGTGCTCTTCGTGCTGTTCATGGCGGCGCCCATCGTCTACACGCTGTTCCTCAGCTTCCAGAAGAAGCAGGTCGTCGGCCTCGGGCTCGGCTCGGGCGGGGACAGCCAGGTGTTCGCCGGCCTCGAGAACTACGTCGGTTCGCTCACCGACCCCGAGTTCGCCGCCAGTGTCGGGCGCGTCCTGCTCTACGGCGTCGTGCTGATCCCGTGCATGCTCGGCCTCGCGCTGCTCTTCGCCCTGCTGCTCGACTCGAAGCGCACCCGGGCCACGGCGTTCTCGCGTGTGTCGTTCTTCCTGCCCTCCGCGGTGCCCGCCGTGATCAGTTCGCTGCTCTGGGGCTTCTTGTACCTGCCCGCCGTGAGCCCCTTCTACTACGTGTTCGACCGGCTGGGCTGGGACGTCGACGGCGTGCTCGGCTCGGGCACCGTCCTGTTCGCGATCGCCAACATCGCCCTGTGGGGCGGCGTCGGCTTCAACATGATCGTCATCTACACCTCGCTCAAGGCCGTGCCGACCGACGTCTACGAGGCCGCCCGCCTCGACGGTGCCAGCGAGGTGCAGATCGCGCTGCGCATCAAGATCCCGATGGTGGCTCCCGCGCTCGTCATGACCGCACTCTTCTCGATGGTGGCCACCCTGCAGGTGTTCGCCGAGCCGACCACCCTGCGCCCGCTCACGAACAGCCTGTCGACCAGCTGGTCGCCGCTCATGCTCGTCTACCGCGACGCGTTCACCCGCGACGACATCTACTCGGCGGCGGCGACCTCGGTCGTCATCGCGCTCGCCACCTTCATCGTCAGCTTCTTCTTCCTCCGGGTCGTCCAGAAGCGCGCGTTCGGCCAGGAGGACTGACCATGACCACGATCGACCTCGACGGCTCCCGCGACGCGGCGGCCCCGGTGCCCGACCCGACCCGCGCCTCCTCGACGGGCCGGCGACCCTCGGGCAAGGTGCCGCGCGACCCGGCCGCCCCGCGCCTGCACGCCGAACGGCCGAGCGTCGTCTCGACGGTGCTGCTGCTGATCGGCGCCGTCTACTGCCTGTTCCCGGTGCTCTGGGTCGTCATGGCCTCGACCAAGGACGGCGGCGAGCTCTTCTCGACCTTCACCCTGGCGCCGAGCGGTCACCTGCTCGACAACGTCGTCGCCCTGACGCAGTACCGTGACGGCCTGTTCTGGCGCTGGATGCTCAACACGGCCCTCTACGCCGGCATCGGTGCGATCGCGTCGACGTTCGTCTCGGCGCTCTCGGGCTACGTGCTCGCGAAGTTCGAGTTCCCGGGCAAGAAGGTCGTCTTCAACGTGTTGCTGATGGGCGTGCTCGTGCCCGGCGTGATCCTGGCGATCCCGCAGTACTTCTTGCTGGCGAACGTCGGCCTGACCAACACGTTCTGGGGCGTGCTGCTGCCACAGATCATCAGCCCGTACGGCATCTACCTCGCCCGCATCTACGCCGCGGCCGCCGTGCCGACCGACGTGATCGAGGCCGCCCGCACCGAGGGAGCCCGGGAGATGGGCATCTTCGGTCGCATCGCGGTCCCGATGCTGCTGCCGGGACTCGTGACCATCTTCCTGTTCCAGTTCGTCGCCATCTGGAACAACTTCATGCTGCCGTACATCATGCTCGGCGACGACTCGCTGTTCCCGTTGACGGTCGGCCTCAACGGCCTGCTCAACCAGGGGGCGTCGGCGCCGGCGCTCTACACGCTCGTCATCACCGGGGCGCTGCTGTCGGTCATCCCGCTGATCGCCATCTTCCTGGTGCTGCAGCGCTTCTGGAAGGTCGACCTCGCCGCCGGCGCGGTCAAGTAGTGCCGGCGGGCCCGGCGCCGGCGGCACCCTATGCTGGCCGCGTGAGCAGCGCGACGGGTCGGGGACGACCGACCATCGACGACGTCGCGACGGCGGCGGGTGTCTCGCGGGGCACCGTCTCGCGGGCGCTCAACGGCGGTCGCTGGGTCAGCGCCGAGGCGAAGACCGCCGTCGAGGCGGCCATCAAGGCCACCGGGTACCGCGTCAACCCGCACGCGCGCAGCCTGGCGACGAACCGCACCGGCTCGGTCGCCTTCCTGCTCACCGAGGACCACCAGCAGCTCTTCGAGGACCCCAACTTCTCGATCCTGCTGCGCGGGGCCGCCGCGGCCCTCGCCGACCGCGACGTCTCGCTCGTGCTGATCATGGCCGGGTCGCCGGCCGAGCAGCAACGGGCGCTGGCGTACATCGGCGCCGGCCACGTCGACGGAGTCCTGCTCGTCTCGGCACACAGCGGCGGCCGCCTGCTGACCGACGTCGTCGAGTCGGGCGCGGCGGCGATCGCCTGGGGCCTCCCGCTCGGGCACGAGAAGAAGATGGGCTGGGTCGCCGCCGACGACCGTGAGGGCGCCCGTGAGATGGGGGCCCCCCCCCGCGGTCGGGGGCGCCGCCGCACCGCCACGATCACCGGCCCCGCCGACACCCCCGGCGGCATCACCCGGCTCGAGGGCTACCGCGCCGAGCTGGGCGACGACCTCGACGAGTCGCTCGTGCGCCACGGCGACTACGGCCGTGAGAGCGGTCGCGTCGCGATGGCCTCGCTGCTCGCCGACCACCCCGACGTCGCCGCCGTGTTCGCGGGCAACGACCGCATGGCCGCCGGGGCGATCGACGCCCTACGGGCCGCCGGTCGTCGGGTGCCCGAGGACGTCGCCGTGGCCGGGTTCGACGACTCCCGCGTCGCGACCGAGACGACACCGGCGCTGACGACCATGCGTCAACCGTTCGACCGCATCAGCAACGAGATGGTGCGCCTGCTGCTGCAGGTGATCGACGGCGAGAAGCCCGCCGCGATGACGCTGCCGACCGAGCTGGTGGTGCGCGCGTCCACCTGACGCGACCCGCGCCTCCTGCGGGGCCCTCCTCTCCCGGCGACGTCGCGTCCGACGTCACGACCGGCGCGCGTAGGGTCGGCGACATGACCGCTCTCGACGGAGCCGTGGTGCTCGTGGCCGGCGCGTCCGGCGGACCCGGCGTGCGCGTCGCCGCGATGCTCGAGGACGCGGGGGCGGTCGTCGTGCGCGCGGCGCGTCGCCCGGACTCGCTGTCGGGGCCCGGCGCCTACCTCGCCGACCTGCGCGCCCCGTCAGGAGGCGCGGCGCTGGTCCGTTCGGCCCTCGACGAACACGGACGCCTCGACGGCGTCGTGGTCGCCGCGGGCGTCGTCGCCTTCGGAGCGGCGAAGGACCTCGACGACGACACCCTCGACGAGCTCGTCGCGACCAACGCGCCCGGGCCGATCCGGTTGCTGCGCGGCGCCCACCCCGCGCCCGCCCCGTCCGCCGCGGCCGGCCGGAAGCCGTTCGTCGTGACCATCAGCGGCGTCGTGTCCGAGGCGCCGACCGTCGGGATGGCCGCGTACTCGGCGTCCAAGGCGGCCCTGGCGGCCTTCGTGTCGGCCGCCGGACGGGAGTACCGGCGCGACGGCATCCGCGTGCTCGACGCGCGCCCGGGGCACACCGACACCGGACTCGCGACCCGGGCCGTGGCGGGGCCGGCCCCGGCGGTCGGCGCGGCCCGCGGCCCGGGCGCCGGGGCCGAGCGCATCGTGCGGGCGATCGTCGACGGCGAGAAGGACCTGCCCGGCTCGGCCTTCTCGAGCTGAGCCCTGGGCGGCTCGACGCGGGTCAGCTGAACTCGTCGCCGACCAGGCGCAGCAGGTCGGCCAGCTGGGCCTGCTGGGCGGGTGACAACGAGTGCAGCCGGGCGCTCTCGGCGTCGACGAGGCTGAGCATGGCGGCGTCGACCCGGGCGATGCCGTCCTCGGTCACCCGGACCAGCACGCCGCGGCCGTCGCTCGGGTCGCCGCGACGTTCGACGAGTCCGCGCTCGACGAGACGGTCGAGGCGGTTGGTCATCGTGCCACTCGTGACCATGGTGGCCGTGACGAGGTGCTTCGGGCTGAGCTGGAAGGGGTCGCCGGCCCGACGCAGGGCCGAGAGCACGTCGAACTCCCAGATCTCGAGGCCCGCGTGGGCGAACGCCTCGCTGCGGATGCGGTCGAGGCGTCGCGACAGGCGGCGGAGGCGCGAGAAGACGTCGAGGGGTGCGAAGTCGATGTCGGGGCGCTCGCGGGCCCAGGCGTCGATGATCAGGTCGACTTCGTCGTTCGTGGCCACGGTGCTGCGTTCCCATCGGTCGGTTTCGGACTCCTCATCTTCGTCCACCTGCCGGTGAATCGTCCGCACGGGTCGCCGGGGCGACCTCGACGACGCGCTACTGGTAGGTCACCAGGTCGGGCGTCGGCGACACGTCGGCCATCGTCTGCTCGGGCGAGAGCATCGGGGCGCCCTCGTCGAAGAAGTTCTTCCAGCCCCAGGCGACCCCGGCCGGGGCACCGTCGTGCAGCCTGCGCCAGGTGGCCTGCTTGTCGGGCTGCGAGCCCTGGCCGTCGGCGTGGATCAGCGTGGCCAGCTCGGGCCGGGACGTGTCGATCGACGCCCGATCGCGCAGCATGTCGAGCCGGAACTGGTGCAGGACGAACATCTTCGGCGGCAGGCCCTTCGACGCCACGAGGTCGGCCAGCCAGGTCGACACGGCGTTCACCTCGCCCGCCTCGACGCCGCCGATCTGTCGCAGCGGCACCTGGTCGGCCTCGAGGCGCCATTCGGGGTCGAGGGCCAGCCCGACGTTCGGCCGCAACAGCAGCGACTCGTAGCGCTTCGCCTGGCTCAGGAAGTCGGCGCGCCCGGGCTGCAGGTCGATCACCACGTACTGGCCGGCGGCGGCGGCCGCGTCGACGTAGGGCTCGATGCTCGCGACCGACAGCTCGTTCGAGTAGTCGCCGTCGTCCCCCGCGGCACCGGCGGCGACGGTCGCGATGACCTCGAGCATCGGCACGACGGGCCGGTCGCTCGCCGCGTCGTAGCTCGCCGCGACGTCGGCGGCCCGCTGCACGGTCGAGGCGACGTCCTGCTCGCCGAGCACCCCGAGCGCCCCCGTGCCCGGCGCCCCGTAGAGCGCCACGAACCGTCGATCGGGGAAGAACCGCTGCCCGCCGCCGGGCAGTTGCGCACCGGACCGGGCGGCCGTGACCGACCACGCGGGGTCGCGCACCGCCGTGAACGTCGACCCGATCAACACCGTGTCGGTCGTCGTCGAGGCGTGCAGCGCCTCGATCGCCTCACCGGAGGCCTGCAGGTCGACGACACCGTCGGGCAGGGTCTGCACCCCGGCACCCGCGGCCCGCGCGGCGGCCGCGGCCGCGACGTCGTCGGCCCCCGCCACGCCGGCGCGGGCGTCGGCGCGTGGCGGCGCCGCGTCGGGCACGGCGACCGGGGGGGCGCGGGTCGCCACCGCGACACGCGGCCCGCCGATCGCCCCCGCGTCGCCCCCCGCCAGCACCGTCTCGACGCCGAGCCGGTCGAGCTCGGCCACCAGGCCGGAGGGCCCGGTCGACGGGCCGCCGGCGGCGCCCCGGTCGACGGCCCGGCGGGGGCGAGCGGCCTCGGCCCCCCGGGGCGTACCGCCTCGTCTGCCGCCTCCGCCTGGCCTGCCTCGTCCCCGTCCGGGGCGACGACCGCCACCGGACTCGAGGCGAACATCGCCCGGCTGGCTTCGACGGCCCTCTCGGGGGCGGTGGCGGCGCCGACCACGGTGACCCGCGCCTCCTGCTGGTGGGTGACGAGGGCCGTGCGTCCGTCGGCGTCGTCGACCGAGGTCGACGTGCAGCCGGCCGCGGCGAACAGGGCCACGGCGGCGAGCGTCGTCGCCACGGTCAGGTGGGTCGGGGTGGGGGGGATCAGGGAGCGGCGGGGACGGGAAAACACCGATCCACGGTAACCGCGACCGCCGACACCGGCGCGCCGACGGGTCAGCTCAGGACGTCCTTGGTGGTGAACCGGCCTAGCGCCAGGGCACCGAAGACCACGACGTAGCCGGCCTGCAGCAGGGCGTTGGCGCCGAACGAGTCCCACGAGACCGGGTCGCGCATCAGGTCGGCGAAGCCCAGCCAGTGGTGCGTGAACAGCCAGGGGTCCAGGACGTCCAGTTGCGGTAGCGCATCGACGATCTGCGCGACGGTCGAGAGCACGATCGTGGCGGCCATGGCACCGACCGGCACGCTCGTCAGCGTCGAGGCGAACAGGCCGATGGCGGTCAGGCCGAGCAGCGACATCGTCACGTACAGCGCCATGAGCAGCAGCCTCAGCGCGTAGTCGCCCAGGCCGATCGTCTGCCCCGAGAGCAGGGTGACCGGCCCGACCGGGAACAACGCGGCACCGGCGATCGCCCCGAAGACGACCACGACGAGCGTGGCGGCGAGGCAGAACGCGGCAGCGGCTGCGTACTTGACGAGCAGGAGGCGCACCCGGCCCACCGGGGTCACCAGCAGGTACCGCAGGGTGCCGAGGCTCGCCTCGCCCGCGATCGTGTCGCCGGCGACGACCCCCACGGTCAGCGGCAGGAAGAGCGGGATCGCCACCGTCAGGGCGGTGAGCGAGACGAAGAGGCCGTTCTGCGTGATGTCGCCGAGGAAGGCCGGTCCGCGACCACCGTCGCCGTCGGACGACGTGACCCGGACGGCGACGGCGAGCAGCACCGGGATCAGGGCCAGCGCGGCGAGCAGCGCGATCGTCCGGACGCGGCGGAAGAGCACCGCCAGTTCGCTCCCCAGCAGGGCGAGACCCAACCCGCCCCGCGGGCGGGCGGCGGGGTGGGCGGCGCGGGACGCCTGCCGGGGGGGTCAGCCGGCGACATCGAAGCCCTCCCCGGCCAGGTCGACGAAGCGGTCCTCGAGGCCGGCTCCGGCCACCCCGCACCCGCGCGCGCGAACGTCCGCGGCGACGAGGGCGACCACGATCGACTCGGGCGAGAGCCCCTCGACGGCGAGCTCGGCCTCCACGCTCACCGAACCGCCTGCGGTCGCGGGCGTCGCGTCCGGCCGGGCCCGCGCCTCCGGGGTGAGCCCCAGGCGGACGAGGACGTCGCGGGCGGCGTCCGGGTCGGGCGTGAGCAGGCGGACCCGGTGCGTGCCGAGTGCTCGCAGGTCGTCGAGCGTGCCCTGGGTGAGCAGCCGGCCGGCGCTCATCACGCCGATGTGCGTGCACATCTGCTCGACCTCGCTGAGCAGGTGGCTCGAGACGAAGACGGTCGTGCCCTCGTCGGCGAGGGAGCGGATGAGCGTGCGGACCTCGCGCGTGCCCTGCGGGTCGAGGCCGTTGCTGGGCTCGTCGAGCACCAGCAGGTCCCGCGGCATGAGCAGGGCGTTCGCGATGCCGAGGCGCTGCTTCATGCCGAGCGAGTACGCGTGGGCCTTCTTCGAGGCCGCGTGTCCGAGCCCGACGCGGTCGAGGGCGGCGTCGACACGGGCACGGCGCGTCGCGGCCGGGGCCGAGCGGTCGCCCGAGTCGAGGCGGTGCAGGTTCGCCCGGCCGGACAGGAACGGGTAGAACGCCGGACCCTCGACCAGGGCGCCGACGCGAGGAAGGATGCGGCGCAGGTCGTCGGGCATCGACCCTCCGAGCACCCGGATGACACCGCTCGACGCCGAGGTGAGCCCCAGCAACATGCGGATCGTGCTGGTCTTGCCCGAGCCGTTCGGGCCGAGGAACCCGTAGACGCTGCCGTGCGGCACCGCGAGGTCGACGCCGTCGACGGCGCGCTGGCGTCCGAACTGCTTCGTCAGACCGGTCGTCTCGACGGCGAACGCCCCTCGGGACGCATCGTCGTCGGTCGACGCCCGGACGGTGGCGGTGTCGTGGCTCACCGGCCGGAGGTCACTGACGGGCGACGGCGGCCTGCAGCGTCGAGGCGTCGACCGCCCCGGCGAAGACCCGGCCGTCGTCGGTGAGCAGGACCGAGACCAGCGAGGTCTCGAGCACGCGACCCCCGTCGACCTTCGTCGTCAGCTGGTCGAGCAACCCCGTGGTGTCGGCGTCGGCCGACGAGGTGCCGTCGGTCGACCCCGCTGCCGGGGTGACCCCGACGATCGTGCTCCAGCCGGAGCCGATGACGGTCTTCTCGGCGTGCGCCGCGTCGCCGTCCGACCGTCCGGAGGTGCCGGTCGGCACGGTCACGTCGGTCACGGTCGCGTCCGCCGGCGGAGTGAACGCGAAGACGGACTCCGCAGGGGCACCGAAATCGACCGAGGTGAACCCGGCCGACAGGGCCGGGTCGCTCTGCCCCTTCGCGGCGACGACGACCTTGAGCGGGATGCCGGTCTCGGCGTCGACGGTGAGGGTCGCACTCGCGACGAGCGTCGAGGAGTCCTCGGGGGTGAGGACGACCTGGTAGGCGTCCCGTCCGGCCACCCTGACGTCGGAGTCGGCCGTGACGGTCGTCGTGGGCTCGACCGACGACAGGACGAGGTCGGCCAGTTCGGCCGGGGTCTTCGGGACGGCGGTGCCGTCGGGCAGGGCGCTCGGCTTCTCGGTGGCGCCCTGGTCGGGCAGCGTCGCGTGCGTCGCTTCTTTGGTCTTCGAGTCGTAGGCCCACACGCTCGACCCGTTGCGGATCACGTTGCGCTCGGCGAGGTCGTCGATGACCTGCACCCTCTGCTTCGTGGCGCCGTCGGCGTAGACCTTCGCGGTGTGGTTGCCGGTCAACAGGTCGAGGGCGCCGGCGGCGTCCGACGACGACCCGCCGCCCGTGGCCCGGGGCGACACGTCGGGCAGCCCGAGGTCGGAGGTCTGCTCGATCGTGCCCGAGTAGGACGCCCCCGAGCTCGAGGCGGCGAGGGCCAGCACCTGCTGCGGGGTCTTGTCGGGCAGGTCGACGTCGGCCGTGGCCGAGACGGCGGGGACCACGATGCTCGCGGCGATGACGGCCACGGGGACGGCGGCGGCGGTGGCCCAGCGGGTGGACTTCTTCATGACGATCGCGACCTCTCACGCCGGGCCCCGAGCGGGTCGGCGATTGGGCAGGAGACTACGCGCGAAGCCTGGAGATCGCTGTCATCCTCGGCACCGGTCGCTCGACGTCGAACGAGCCTCGCCGGGCGCGGGTGGGCGCGTCGTCGCGACCACTCCGGTCAGAGCTCGACGACCTCGAACTCGAGCAGGTCGGCACCGGTCGCGACGGGGCCGCGCGGGGCCTCGCCCGACCCGGCGGGGCGGGCGTGGGCGGCCTTCGCGCCGTCGGCCGACCAGGCCGCGAAGTCCTCTTCGCTGCGCCAGGTCGTCACCACGAAGTAGCGGTCGTCGCCCTTGACGGGACGCAGCAGCTGGAATCCCTCGAACCCCTCCGCCCCGTCGACCGAGTGCTTGCGCGCGGCGAAGCGCTTCTCGAGCTCGGCGCCCGAGCCTTCGGGGACGTGGATGGCGTTGATCTTGACGACGGACACGACGGTGCCTTTCGGTGGAGGGGCTGGGGG
>NZ_LHOZ01000061.1:0-80252 GCF_001297205.1 Frigoribacterium sp. RIT-PI-h
CACGGTCATCGCTGCGTCGTTCGACCCCGCACTCATCACTGCCTAACGACGGATATCGGCAAAGGCACGGCGACTTTGCAGCGGGGCCTGACCACCTCGTGCCGTTGTCGTCTGCCCGTTAGACGGTCGTTCACCGGGATGTCCCGGGAAGGCGAATTTGGTGTCGCGGAAGGCGGTGATCAGCGGGCCGGAATGAGTTGTCATGCACGTGGAGGTCTTCCGGGTGCGCCCGTAACTGGTGCACGGGCAAGGCCCGTACGTCTGGATGTACGGGCCTTGCTTGGCATTGGTGGTGTGTCAGCGATGGTGGTTGTTAGGCGAGCATGCGGGTGATGGCTGCGACCATTTTTTCTTCGACGCCGTCCGGTGCGGTGGAGGAGGTCTTGCGGAGGAAGTGGCCGAAGTGGTTGTAGACGCTCATAGAGCCGCCGGCGATGCCGGGGGAGTCGCTGTCGATTCCGGCTTCGTAGCCGTCTCGTGCGAGGAGTTCGTTGCTTGGGATGTAGGCGGGAACTTCGTTGGCATAGCCGCTGAACCAGAGGTTGTTTGATCCGCCGTTGCGGGCTCTGAAGTACACGGCGTAGCCCGAGACGATTTCGCCCCCGGTGAAGACCATCTTCAGTCCTGAGGTGCCGGTGAATTTCCACACCTGGAGGGGAAGGTCAACGGTGGTGGCGAAGGAGCGGTTGGTCGCTGCGGCAGACATGCGTTGGGCGTGTCGGCGGGCGTATCCGATGGTGCCCGGGGCTGCGGCGCGGCGGTCGTAGGCCGCTTTGACTGCTGCAAGGTTTGCTGAGGTGACGGTGATGTCCAGGGGGAGGGTGACGCGTTCGTACTGGCTGGCGATTCCTCCTGTGATGGTGCGGCCTGGTTGTCCGATCGCGTCTCGGACTGTGGTTCCGAGATCACTTCCGAAGCTGTCAGAGACGGCGACCGAGCCGGTGGTGTGTGGGTTTTGGTCCCCAGCTGGGCCGAGGATGAATTGTGCGAAGACGCCTGGCCCGAAAGCTTCGATCTCTTTGATGGCTTCTGCGGGGTAGTCGGGATCGAACAGTGTTTGTGAACCGGCGGCGACGGGGTGGGCGCCGTAGCTGAACAGCACGGCTCGAGGCTTTCCGTCGGTTCCTCGTGCAACGAGAACGGGGACGTCCCGTTCGACGTAGGAGAGGCCGGCTCGGTTTCGGGAGAAGTCTTCGTCGACGACCTGGTAGTCCAAGGTGACGGTGCTGCGGGTGCTCGCCAGGGTCGTGGCGACGAGGTCGGCAAGAGTTTGCGCGAGTTGATCGGCGTACTGCTGGACCTGAGCGGTGTTGGTCAGGTTGTAGGAAATGTACGGATCAAGCTTTTCTGGCAGGACTGGTCCGTTGTGGGTGTGGGTCGCGGTGAGGACGAAGTCCGCGCTCGCGACTCCGAGTTGGATGACTTTGCTACGGATTACCTGGTGCAGTGCTGCGCCGAAGGCTAGGACGTCGGCGGTGACGATCACATTCGGGGTGCCGCTGTCCCAAAGGACCGTGCACCGGGCCCGGAGAGGTTCGTTGGTTCCTTGGGAAAGGCGGGGTGTGTCGGTGCCGTATCCGGCCATGGGGTAACCGGCTGCTGGGGTGATGTCCACTGACCCCGTCGACACCTGGTACTGAGATGTCGTCGCCGCTGAAGCGGAGGCGGCGTGGACAGTTGTCAGGGCTGCGGCGGTGGCGGAGGCGGCTAGAAAGCCCCGTCTACTTAGAGTCATATCTGGAAGATAGAGGTGCGACGGGTCGCGCCGCTACCGGGCTTCTGTGCGACGGCGTGCCCCTAGCTCGCCCTGCACATCCCGGCCTGACGACCATGCCGCTGGCGACACGCCGGGCGCCCACAAACCGTTCTGGTACCCCAGACCAGATAGATCGGTTCCCAGGTGATCTAGGCGTGAAAGCGTCCCAGCAACTTTTTCGTCCCCCATTCCGCGCTGCCGCTTCAGGGGACGCTCTGGCCGTGCTCTTGGGGGTTTATCAGGTTCTCTACGATCGCGGTATGCGGCCGGGTGGGCTGCGGAACAGGGGATCTTCATGCAGTTCGTTTCTGACTCGAGAAGGGCAACGGCGCGGCTTGTCGCCGTGGTGGCTGCAGTGCTGCTCGCTCTGGTCGCATCGGTGCTCGTCGCCCCTGGGGCGCAGGCGATGACTGACACCGGCGATGGAGGCGTGTTCGTTCCGACTACTGGGCGAATCCTCGACACGGCCAACAACATTGGCTACAACACCCCGATGACGGCAGGGGAGTGGCGCACGATCAAGGTCGCAGGTCTTGCCGGGGTGCCGGCTGACGGATCCGCCGGCGCTGTCTCCGTGATCGCGACGGTTGCCGAGATGCCGGGTCAGGGTCAACTCACCGGCCGGCCCAACGCGCAGACCCCCAGCACCCTGATGACCATCTACGCCGGTGGGGGGCTCGGGAACACTTCGAACTCCGCGATCCTTGCCCTGAACAGTGACGGCACGATCCAGGTCCAGACCGAGACCAAGGCCCGCCTGATTCTTGATGTGCAGGGGTACTACACCTCGAACAAGGACGGCACCACCGCCGGCGGACTCGTCACCGTCCCCGGCGCCCGCATCGCGGACACCCGCTCCGGCCTTGGCGTTGCCAAGGCCCAGCTGAAATCCGGTGACACGACGACCGTCCAGGTCACCGGTACCGCGGGGGTTCCGAAGGGTGCGTCGGCAGTCGTGGTGAACCTGATCGCGATCAACACCTCGACTGTGAACGGGTTCCTTACTCCTTATGCCGCCGGGACCACGCGGCCGAAGAACTCGCTGAACTACGGCTCGGGGAACGTGCCGACTTCGATCACGGCGCAGGTGCCGTTGTCGGCTGACGGGAAGATGACTGTCTACAACCAGAGCAGCACCGTCGACCTGGTCGTCGACGTCCAGGGGTACTTCACCGCCGCCGGTAACACCGGCGCGATGTTCACCCCCGGGACCGGACGCCTGTACGACACTCGCACAGGCAGCAACACCATCATCGGCAACGGCGAAACCCGCTCCATCCAGGCCGCCGGCGGCCACACCCCCGCCGCCGGTTCTGGGATCACGGCGGTCGTGATCACCCTGACCGCGCTTCACGCTGCCAACAGCTCCGGTGGTGCCACCGTCTGGGCCGAGGGCGCAGCCCGTCCCGGGACGACGTCGATCAACTTCACCCCGAACTCGATCCGGTCCAACACGATCACCGTGCCCGTCTCGGCGTCCGGGAAGATCAACCTGAACAACGTCGGCGACCCCACCCACTACGTCCTCGACGTCCAAGGCTGGTACGCCGATCCTCTCGCGCCAACGATTTCGTGTCCTGCTTACTCGCGCGGTTCTTGGTCTACCTCACTGCCAAGTCAGCCCGCTTCGTGCACCGTTTCCGTAAAGTCCGGGATCGGCGGCGCCCAGCTCAGCGTTTTGGTCGACGGGCAAGAGCAGAACCGCATCTCCGTCGGAGATAACGGAGCAGCTACCCTCTCGGCGACTGTCCCGCCGCAAGCTGGTTGGCACAAGATCACTGCCTACCTGCTGAGTGCGGATGAAGCTATCTGGAGCACGAGTGCTTACGAATTTGGCTTCTTCGACCGAGTTCCGAGTGCCTTGCTGTCTTCAATTCAGATGGCTTCACCGACGTCCTTTAGCGGTTTGTCACAGGTCTTGCCTTCCACGACGAGCTCGAGCGCGGTCGTCACTGCGGGCTCTGACTCCGTCTCAATTCCTGCAGATTCATCAGGTGCAGTGCAGCTGGTTACGGAGTCGGGGGCAGAGGAATCGATCAAGAAAAACGTTGCGGTAAATCTTCCATTCGGCAGCCAAGCGAAGGCGGCGATTGTGGAAGGCCCGGGTGTCGTCTCGTATCCCAACGGCAACGGTACGAGCACGGTTCCAATCGCATCCGCAGACGGGTCCGTGCAAGTGCTCACGGTGATCTCGAGCGCTACGGCACCTCATACGTTCGCGTACCCCGTCACGCTGCCCGAGAACTCTTCAATCGCCCTGAACGAAAGTGGCGGTGTTTCAATCATTCTTACCGATGGCACAGAACTCAGCGGCTTCGACGCTCCCTGGGCCATTGACGCTAAGGGTGCTTCTGTTCCGACCCGTTTCGAGCTATCCGGAACAACCCTCACACAGGTAGTTGAGCCAACGAGCAGCACTGCGTATCCAGTCGTGGCCGACCCGAGATACACGAACACGACCTACTACTGGACTCGAAGCCAAGTCGAGCAGATGTGGAAAGCTATGGGTCAGGTGGACACCTTCTGCAAGTATTTCCCTCTGAAATACATTCCGGGACTTTCGTGCCAAGTGACAGATGCGATGAAAAACGCCATCACCCAGGCTCATTACCAGGGCAAACGCATCTCAGCTGCCTTCTATAACTGCGGTCAGAACTACTGCAGCTATTGGCGATACTACGTAATTAGATAAAATAGGAGATTTGATATGCTGATACGAATTTCTTCAGCAACGGCTAAAGTCGGGGTAGTTGTGGCAGGAGCCGTCCTTACTTTCTTCGTAGGACTTGGGGTGGCCTCGTTCATGGCGGAAGGTGGGGTGTTTCTGCTGGTAGCCGGTTTGACTCTTGCTCTTGTTGTCTTCTGCGGGCGTGTATTCCGGGCAGAGACGGAACCTGTTTCGCCGGCTCGGCCCACATGGAAATTATCGGGCGGAGCGACGTCGAGCGCAGTGCTCGGAGTGCTCTTCCTTGCGTACGCCGCGTCCTTCACGATTTCGGAAAGAGGGTCCGGTCCCGCCTGGATATCGATTGCGGGAGTCGCGATCTACGGCCTTCTGGCGATCGCCTATTTCCACTCCAGTGTCCGGCAGAGCCGACGTCTGCAGAAGAAGTAGCCGTCTAGAAAAGAGGAGTCTTTAGAAAGGCTCCTCTTTTCTTTTGCGGGAGAGTTTTGAGGTGCCCGTTAGGCGGTCGTTCATCGGGACACTCTTCGCGACCGTGTTCGGCCGGCTGAGGTCAAGCGGCGTCTGGCCTGCAGATTCGCGTATGCCTGTCCCGCAAAAATGCCCGGTGACGGGGGTCTAAACGCTACAGTCGTCAGATGCTCATCGGATACGCCCGCGTCTCGACCTCGGGACAAGATCTCGCATCACAACGTGACGGTCTCGCAGCACTGGGTGTTGACGATCAACACGTACATGTTGACCACGGCCTCTCGGGCACGACTCGAGCCCGGCCGGGCCTCCGCGAGGCCCTGGCGGCGTGCCGTGCCGGTGACGTCCTGGTCGTCACGAAGCTCGACCGCCTCGCCCGCTCCCTTCGGGACGCTACGGACATCGCGGACGAGCTGACGAAGAAGGGCGTCGCTCTGAACCTCGGGGGAGCGGTCTACGACCCCACCGACCCCGTTGGCCGGCTCCTGTTCAACGTCCTCGGCATGGTCGCCGAGTTCGAAGCCGACCTCATCCGTGCCCGGACCCGGGAGGGCATGGCGATCGCCAAGGCCGCCGGCAAACTCCGCGGACGCAAACCCAAGCTCACCGCCTCGCAGGAGAAACATCTCGTGCAGCTGCACCGCACCGGCGCCCACACGACGAGCGAGATCGCCGAGCTCTTCGGCGTCGCCCGCTCTACTGTTTATAGAGCAGTGCAGCGAAGCCTCTAGCCACGGTCAAAGTGCTGGGCCCGTTGTGATTGTCAGGGGTTGGAGTAATGCTTCCTCAGTGCCCGCCCGCTGTCGTCCCTTGAGTTTGCCCAACGTCCTCGTTGGCAAAACCTTGGGTTTCCTGTGGCATGCTCATGTATGTGAAGGCAGTGAAGTGGTCATGACGCTCGTGGGGCTAAGTAGGCGAAGCGTCTCTCGCCGCGCGCAGGTGGCCGTCAAGCTGTTGGCCATCGCATGACACGTGTCCTTCTCATCCTGTCGTCTCTGTCTCCGCTCATCGGGATCATCGCAATTCGAATGGTCGAGGCGTCGCCTATCTGGGCAATTTCTCTGGGCTCTGTAGCTCTTCTATCGGCTGTCTCTCTCCCCATAGCTATCTTTGGCCGGCGAGCGGTGGCCGATACTCCTTTCACCGTTGTCTCTGTTAGAGACGACAGTGCCCAGGTGCCGGCCTACCTTCTGACCTACGTGTTTCCATTCGCCTTCGCCACGGCTGACGACACTGCGTCCTTCTGGGCGTACGGCGTTTTCGCCGTGCTCCTACTCGTGCTCCTGGCCCGCACGGAGTTGAGTCTGGTCAACCCGATCTTGCTGGCCTTCGGCTTCCATACGTACGAGGTCAGAACCACGGGAGACCGTACGATCAGCCTCATTTCCAAGACTCAGCCCCTCCCGCATTCGACCTTTTTGGCATATCAGGTAGCTGGCAGCGCATTCAGCTTCCGCCGCCTCGTGGATGGAGACATGCAATGACTGACGGTTCCTCCTTCTCGTCCATTGACTCGCAAGAAGCGGTCACCCTTTCAGTCGGCTGGGTCTCCGGGCGAAGTACGAAATTGCGGAAGGTCGCCATTGGGCAGTCTGTGGCCGATGCGTTTCGTCAAGTCATCCAAGCGACTCTCGACGACCTCGCGCGCCGAGAGGGGCAGGCTTGGGCGCCGGATGCTGATCTATCTCCCGAGACGTTTCTGACCCTCAAAGCTGATGAAGTAGGCGCAGCCCCAAAGCTTGGGATTGAACACGGCTCAGCCACGCTTCTGGATGTTCTGCAGGCGGCTGACGCGCTAGAAGCGATTAAGCCTGATGATCTTCCAGCCGGAGACTTGTCTTTCTATGCTGTAACTATCGGGGACGTTCCCGGTAAGCGCGCCGTGTTCGTTCGCCGCAGCAATCCGCGGCGGGGCCTGAAGCGAGGCCGTATCTACTCGCTACTGCAGGACACGCTTCAGCGCATTGACGAACCAATCTTCGCCTTCGATGACTGGATGGATCTCGTCAGTGTTGGTGATGAGGTGTTCGTTCTCTCGCAGACTGTTTTCGCGGCACTGTTCCGTGATCAAGACGCCCTGACGCAGCAGGTACCACAGTGGACATCCGACCTGCACGAGGTTCTCCCCATCGCCTCAGCTGGCCAGGATCGCCTCAAGGAGCGGGCGCTGAGGGATAGCCGCATGCGAGCACGTCTTGAAGCCATAGTTCGAAGGGGACATTTGGCGACCGTGACGGCGGACACCCTCGTCGAGGCTATGTCTGCCGCTGGACTAGACGCGGAACGGCTCATCAGTTCTGAGGGTGAGTTGGTTCTGGAGGCTGAGGACATTGCTCCTGTCCTTTACTTCCTCAACGAGGACCTCTTTACAGGAGCTCTGACACAAACGAGCTTCCGGGCGGATAAAAAGGCGGCACGCTGAGTACTGATTGAGAGATCATCACCCCGGTTCTCATTCTCAATGAATGATCGTCGGCCAAGCCGTCTGCGCGAGTGTTGGCATGAGTATCTGTGCCAGCCCCGGCGAGTCCCAGTGAGGGATCCACCAGCGGACTGAGGGGCGACCAGAACTCATCGCGCGGAGTCCTCCGTGCGGGCCTATAGGCTCCGAGCGTGCAACCAGAGACGGTGCTTCTCCACGACGCGACGAGACCGAGCTGGACGGGGTTGGGGCCGCGGCCTATCGGGGCGCGTGTCTGGCCGAGCCGCCGAGAGGGGCCGGCTGCGACGGTCTTGTTGTCCCATGGCACCGGCGGCGCCGGGGAGGACCTCGATTGGCTGGCCGCGCCGTTGAACGAGGCAGGCTTCCTCGTTGCTTCCGTTGACCATCACGGCAACAGCTACAACGACGAGTACCTCGTCGAGGGATTCGCCCTGGTGTCTGAGAGGCCGAGAGACATCAGCTACCTCCTGGACTACGTGCAGGGCAAGTATGACGTCGACGAGCGCCGGATCGGCAGCGCCGGCTTTTCCCTCGGGGGCTACACCGTCGCCGCCTTGCTCGGTGCTCGGATCGACGCTCGGGTCATGAGCGCCCTCTTCGCCGGACGCGTCCCTGCCCCGCACGTGCCCGAGTTCCCGGACCTCATGGAGGCATTGCGCGCGAAGTACTCGATCGAGCAACTTGAGCTCCTGGCCCAGGCCGCTGCGAGTCCCGTCCGTGATCCTCGCGTGCGCGTCGGAGCCCTCTTCGCACCCGGCATAGCGGAGGTCCTGACGCCTGAGTCCCTGAGGATGATCGAGGCGCCCGTGCTCGTGCGCTGGGGTGACGTCGACGACATCACGCCCCCCGCGGAGAACGCACGCGTGTACGCCGACCTCATGCCTCGAGCGGAGGCTTCCAGCGTGGGCCCGACCGCGGGCCACTACGTCTTTCTCGGTGACCGAGATGATCCTTCGCACGTCCGGGACGCCACCGCCGCGGATACTGTCGACTTCTTCGCCCGCCACCTCTGATCTTGACCGAAGAGAAGGCAGGGCGATGAGCGGCACATCGGCCCCCTTCGCCGTCCCGAAACGGCTAGAGGACGGACGCGGCAGTGTCCGATAGGGGATCGGAAACCGAGACGCCTGGCCAGGGGGCAGGGGTGGGGGCAGACTGAAGCGGTGATCTACTACGTCGCACCTCTAGTGCTCGGAGCTTCTTTCGTGGGGCTTTGTCTTGTTCTGCATGCAGAGCAGCGGGCTCGCCGGCGTAAGTAGCTCTGTGGCGTGGTGCCCGATAGACGATCCCTGGCCGCACCCTCTTTGTGTGCCTCCGTAGAACGTGCGCCGTCGCAATCTTTCAGTTGGTTGTGGAGCGGGGATCGGTGCCGGCGAAGACGGTGGGGTAATTGTCGAGCCAGGTCCAGCGGCTCGAGGGCCAGCTGATGACGGCTGCTCGCCCAGCGACGTCGCTCAGGGGAACGAAGCCTTCTCCGGGTTTGTCACGGTTGTAGCGGGAATCCCTCGAGTTGTACCTGTTGTCGCCCATGACCCAGAGGGAGCCATCGGGGACCGTGACGGTGAAATCATCACGGGAAGCGCGAGTCTCGTCAGGGAGAACGGTGATGTATGGCTCATCGAGGGGGACGCCGTTGACGCTCATGTGCCCAAAGTCGTCGCAGCAGGTCACGGTGTCTCCGGGCAGGCCAATGACGCGCTTGATGAGATATCCGGTGCCGTCATGGGGTGCCAACCCGATGGTGGAGAGCACTTTGTCAACTGGTCCTGTGGAAGGGGTTGCGACTTCGAGAGGACTGAGCCAGCCGCCGGGGTCTGCGAAGACGACGACGTCTCCGCGATGCAGGGGCACGAGTCCTGGAACAAGTTCGTTGACAATCACGCGGTCGTTGATTTCAAGGGTGTGCTCCATCGACCCCGAGGGGATGTAGAAGGAGCGCACGAGGTAGGTCTTGACCAGGAAAGAGAGGACCAGGGCTGCGAGGAAGATGACGAGCACGTCACGCAGGAACCGCCAGATCGATCGCGGGCGGCTGCCGGCAGTGTTGAGGGCCGTTGGCATGGAGATAACGTACTGGGCGGAGCCCCCTCACTCGGTGCCCGATAGGCGATCGGTATACGGGGCGCATCGACGGTGACGAAAGGAACTTTTTAGGTGTCTGTGGCGGGCGGCGCCGGGCGGGGATGTCGGATCGTCGCCACTGTGCCGATGATGCAGACCACGGCTAGGGCTACCAGTGCAATCAGGACCAAGGCGCCGACGACAGACGTACCCCCGTTTTGCAAGACCCCGACGATGCTTTGGACGGCGCAGAAGAGCCAGAAAAACGCTCCAATACCCCAGCCGACGGAGGACCCTCGGAACGTTGGCCGTTGCAGTCGGAGACGACCTTTTCCCTGTTCCGTGTTCTCGTCCATGCTTACTCCCCGGCATCATCGGCACTTTCACCGTACGTCGAGTTCAGGGACGGTTCAAGGTAGGTCCCGATAAACGATCGGTCAGCGGATCGCGTCGCTTGGCCATCGACGTCACTTATGAATGCGATCAGCTCGGGCGTTTCGAATGAAGCGCATGGCGAGTGATCCCACTGTGAAGATGACGGCATAGGCGACGAAGGCAACCCACATGGGCGCTTGGACGCGGTCGATGAGGAACCAGAAAAGCCCACCGCCGACGAAGATCAAGACGAGGTTGAGGAGAACGGTTCTTGCCGGCAGCCACGGCGTCGGGCGCTCAGTCACTGCAGTTGCGTCGACGGGGCGAGCATGCGGCAGTCCTTTTTCGTTGCTCATAGGACGAGCATGCCCCACGACGTGATCCGGCATCGAATATCGTCCCGATAGCCGATACGTCTGTGCGACGCCGCTCACGCAACGCGGAAGCTGCGGAGGAGGATCGGGATGACTCCGAAGATGAGCACCGGTTGCAGGGCGGTGGAGGTGACGGCGAACCAGGCCGCCTTCGATCGACGCCCTGCCTCTGCGAAGAGGAAGGGCGTTACGACAAGGGTCATCAGTGTGCTCACGAGCAAGAGGATGAGTGCGATCGCATCCAGGGTTCCGTGTTCGCTGCACCAGACCTCGCAGTCTGGCGGTTCTCTCAGAAGAGAGTCGAGAAGGATGAAATGGCAACTCCACGCAACGAGGGTTGGCAGGCTTGCGAGGAGCGAGAGCACCAGATTTCCGGATGGGCGCTTGGGCTTCGTGTCGTGTAGCGAGAACATCACATCGGGACAGTAGTCGCTGCGACCCGAGGCAAGAGCTTGGGCGGCCGCCCGATAGCCGATCGCTCTCCGGCCTCTACGCCTGCGGCATGCTTGCGGGATGAGAGATGAGGACCGCGTCTACCGGCAGGCTGTTGCGCAGGTGCTAGCGGTCCTCACTGACGTCGACCCATACGGCCTTGAGCCAGGCACCCCGGAAGGGGCCACCGCCGACGGGTTCGAGGGGGCCCCTGCCGACGAGTACGAACTCGAAGCCGTGGACATTGCCCGCATCCTTCTTCGGGAGGGCGCGGTGACGGTGTACGACGTCGAAGGCGTCTGGATGCACTGGTTCTCGGATTCCCTCGTCCTCCATATCGGTGTTGCCCGCATGGCTCAGCTCGTGGACCGGCTGAACGAATTAAGAAGCGGTGCCCGGTAGGGGATCGGCTTTAGGGCGGAAGGCGAAACCTGCATACTCGCTCCATGAGCAATCCCGCCGGCGCTTCCGGCCGTGCCGTACGTCGGCGGCTGCGGGAGACGTTGTGCCCGGACTGCGAACACCCATGGGAAGAGCACGGAAGTCCGGCCCTGGAAGGGCCGGCGGCCTGTGGGGAGTGCCAGTACGAAGAGGACCATGCGCAGCAGGTCCCTGGTCGAGAGAAGTGCTGGAACAGTGTGCCTCATGCGTTGTTCGTGCGGCCGACGGCTCGAGAACTCGAACGAGCAGCGCCACTCCACAGAAAAGTTCTTCTGCGATTCGGGCAATTGATGCTGGCGGTGTTGCATCTAGTAGTGCGCTCGCCCTGACCAAGGGTGCCCGATAGCCGATGGTTGCCCGCGACCCATCCCGCTGCGATGCTTCTCGAAACCGACGGAGGCCATCATGTTTGAAGAACGCGGGTGGTTCGCCGAGGCTGATGCGAGAGCGCTCAGGCCCGCCGACTCGGTCAACGAAAGGGATCATCGTGGCGATGCCCCCCAAGTCGAGCGCCGGCCTGAACCGGTCCGCCTCCGTCTACTCGATCGTTTCCTGCGCGGCTTTCCTTGGCATGACCGAAGTCAGCAACCGCGCCCTTAGCTAGTACCCCGCGTCCGCCCGATAGACGATTGGTGTCCGGGCTCGGTTGCGAACATGAGCCCTGGTGTCAGGTGAACCAGGGGTCGCCGGTGATCATGAGACGGCCGATGCTCGTTCCTGCCCGAGCCTTGTCGATGAGCGAGTCGAAGTCCTGCGAGCCTGACGCGGACCAACCGTTCACGCCGACGGTCAGCTTCCAGTCCTTGCCTTCGGCGTAGAGGAACTCTCCGTTCATGATCCCAGTGAACAGGTCGTCGATCGCGGTCAGCAGGTTGTCGCTCCCGCTGTCGCACGCGTCGCAGCCGCAGAAGGGCTCCATCCCGATCAGGACTGAAGGGTCACCGACGCCGAGCGCGACTGCGTCCTCGATGCCTTCCGTTGACTGCATGACGACCACGATCGACAGGGCATCGGCTTTCACGGGAGTGATGAGCACGGCCCGCGCGTCGGTGGACCCGTGGGCCCATGGCGGCGCTTCGACGCTTTGTGCCGTCCCGAGCTTCAGGCCCTCTAGAGCCTCGATCCACGACCTGGCCCTGGCGCCCACGACGGCGTAGCGCTCTGGTTCGCTGACTCGGGAGTACTCCGCGTCAGCGATGTCGCGGTGCTCATGAGGGTCATCCCACCGCGTGCCGCCTGAGGGGTGCGTGGTGAACCGCCGAGTGACTTCGGCTATTACGTCGTGAATTTCCACGTCCTGAACCTAGCGGCGGTTGCGTCCGATAGGGGATCGCCTGCCGGCCACCGGCAAGCCGTCGGACTACGCGTTCGGAGCGAGTTCCAGTTGGATCTCGAGGTCATCGTGCCCCACGTCAAAAGATTGCTCGACTGGGTTGGATGGGAGCGCGGCACAGCTGGCCGTGACCGTATACGAGCCCGGGGTCAAGGCTCGACTGGTCGTGCCTGTCTGTCCTGTGATGTGCCCTTCCTCTGTCAACGGTGAACCGTCCTCGGGACTACCGATGAATGTGACGTTGCAGGCCGGCACACGTTCGCCGTCGAGCAGGACAACGACGTCGACGTTGTGCGTCTCCGGTCGCTGCACCTGAGCGTCGCTGAGGTCCGTGCAGCCCGTTGCAGAAAGAGCAGCCACGCACGCCACAAGCCAGGCAGCTCGTCTGCGGCTCATCATGAAAGCCAACCTAGCCACGCTTCTTGCCCTCGAGGCAGTGGCGTTGATGCGAGGCCTGTCCGGTAGGGGATCGGTGAGCGAACAGCCAAATCATTGATGGGCACCCTGGCGCCAGACTTGATGGGTGACACACATCGTTCAGGCCGAGATCTGCGACGCGGACGCGATCGGCCTCTTCCAGACCCGTTGCTGGGAGCAAACGTACAGAGGTATCGCCCCAGACGAGTTCCTTGACGCAACGACCACTCAGACTCGAGCCGATCGCTGGGCAGAACGGATCGCTAACGGTTCTCGTCGGGTATCAATGGCCCTGTCTGACGACGGCCTCCTCCTCGGCGTCGCCAGCACCACACGTCACGACCAGGCCGTTGGCGGCCTGCCGGCGCTGGAACTGTCCACGATCTATGTCGATGAGCGAGCGCACGGCACCGGTGTTGCTGCCCTATTGCTGCAGGTATCGCTTGGGGATGAGGACGCGTACCTACTCGTGTTCTCGTTCAATGAGCGAGCGCAGCGTTTCTACTCCAAGCACGGCTTTCACCACACCGGGGACAGCCAGACCGACCCCGGAACGGGACTAGAGGAACAACGATGGGTCCGCCGAGGACTCCAGCAAGCTCCGTTCCGATAGGGGATGCTCCTTCGGGCGGCTGCGGTTCTAGATCAACCAGCTCGCGATGTAGAGGCCAGCGCCGATGAGCATCACGATTGAGGCAAGACCGACGATGCGGAGTCTTTTCTGCCGGGGTAGCTCTTTTCCCTGGCTGTATTTGATGCCGATGTACGCAAGCAGGCCTAGTGCCACGAAGAGGAATGGCGCATAGGCGAGGCGAAGCGCCTCCGAAGTCGTCATGGCGCAATCTCTCTCATGCCTGTTAGCAGGCCTGGACGTGCCCGGTAGGGGATCGTCTGCCGGGTCCTTGCTGCACGCGGCCGTCCGTTTCTGAGCGGCTAATAGTGGGTTGAAGTAGCGAGCGTTGGTGGCTCAGGGGACGTACCAGTGGTCGGACCAGGTCTCGCTCTCGACAATGGGGTCGACGAGTTCGGCGCTGAAGGTTGTGCCGTGCCAGACGAACGTTCCTACCTTGAGCATTGCCAGGTCGTCGGGCTCAAGCGGCCAGGCGCTGCTGACGAATGTCCAGACCTCGGGGTCATCGGGATAGATGAGGCGAGTGTCTTCGGTGTAATCAATGGACAAGTCCCCGACGAGTCTCGGTGACCCCCAGCTGTGCTTCCACCAAGGGCCCTCCAGGTCCCACTCCCAGTAGGGGCTGACGGACAGCCATCCGACGATTTTCTCCGGGTACGTCGGGTGGGCCAAGCGGTAGAGCTCAGGGCCCGTGCCGGCTGGCAGTGGCAGTTCCGGTCGAGGTCCAGGCCAGAGAAGCATGGGCCGACTCTAGATGAGCGACGTCTTCTCGAATTGGGCCTGGCTGCCGCGCGTTGTGATGGTACCCGGTAGGGGATCGTGCACCGGGCTGCGGCGAGACGGATTCGTCAGGGCCTGCGTCAAAGCCTTCCGGTGATGTCGAGGTCCGCTAGAGCGTCGAGGACGCGCTCGGGGTGTTCGGCCATCCGGTTCAGGACGTAGAGCCACCATTCGGGGCCGTAGACGACGTACTCGCGGGTGGTGTATCCGTCGTGACGCAAGGAGTCGAGCAGTTCGGTGCCGAGGCCCTGCAGCATCTCGAACTCGACGTGCTCGGCCATGAGGTCGGTGCCCAGCGTGTCGCGCAACGACGAGACCAGAAGCGGGTCGTGGGTGGCGAGATTCACTCGGTGTCCCGAGCCCACCAGGCGTCTCGCGGCCTCGAGGTAGGCCGTGGTCATGGGCTCGCTGTCTCGGGCGTAGGCGACGTCGGCGGATTCGAGGAACGCGCCCTTGACGAGGCGGATGGGCCCGGGGCGCTGGATGAGCCGGTCGAGATCCACGGGGGTGCGGTGGAGACGGGCCTGGAGGGTGACGCCGGTCTCGGGGAACTCGTCGGCGATCTGCTCCGTGATGGCGAGGACGAGATCCGTGCGGTCGGACCCCTCGGCGGAGATCATGATCGACGTGCCCGCCTCGCGGGCTGCGCGGGCGATGGCGCGGCCGTTCCGCAAACCGACCTCGGGCGACACGACGGCACCCACATGTGACAGGTCGAAGGAGATCGTCGCCCGTCCGGGAACCTGCCCGAGACGATGGGCCAGATCGACGAACTCGTCGGTCTGCTGATCGGCGACGGCCTCGTCCCGGATCGACTCGCCGACGAGTTCGACGCTGCCGAGGTGGCCACGGGACGTGTTCGCCTCGAGCAGCGCCACTGCCGCGTCGACGTCCGAGCCGGCGGTGTAGCGGCGGGCGATCTTCGCCGCCATGGTCGCCAGTGCGGGGTTCGCGAGCGTGCGTGCTTTGAGGTCTTCGTCGAGGGCGAAGGCCCGGAGGGTGTCGGCCGCGCGTCGCAGGGTGTTGTCGCTCGTGGTCATCAGAAGAACCTAGCGAATCTCTCTCAACGCAGACGCCCGGGGAGCCTCGGTCGAATCCGGTCCTGATCGGAGATGAACCGTCTTCCATCCGAGACGCCCGTGAGGGGATGGTCTACCGCTTCACCACGATGAGGAAGTGGTTGCTTTCCTCCTCGACGAGCTCACCTGTCCAAGGAGACTCGAGGTGTCCGTCGTCTTCGTCGTCGAAGCCTCGCAGCGCTGCCCCGCTGGGGAGTCGGAGGATCGGCGTCGTCGAACCGTCGTCGGCGAGGACGAGGATGTCGACGACCCGCCCGCGGACGTGGGTTTCAGGGCGGGAGTCGTGGTGGGTCTCGATCAACCGCACCTGTCCGCCGGCGTCTTGGAATCGGCTGCAGCCCAGGTCGATCATGTCGTTGCGCTCGATGGCTTCACCGCAGCACTCGTGCTCCCAGTCGCCGATCTCGACCGTGACGTTCATGGGTGCTCCTTGAAGGGCTTTCGCTTGGTGGTCAGCGATGTCGTGCCCGGTTGTGACCATGGGGCCGTCATCCCCATCCGCTGTTCTCACCCTCGGGGCCGGCTGCTTCCATGAGACGCTCGTGTTCTCCGGGATCGTCGAGCCGCCAGCCGTAGGGGGACGCTCCCCGTCCCGGGGCGAAGATCGAGGATCGCGTAGTCGAGGTAGGTCAGTGCGGGGCCGTTTGACCGGTGTTGCCGCAAGACCTTCCGCAGGGCGACCTCGATCTCCTGATCCGTCAGCACGCCCACATGATGGCAGGGCGAAGTCTCATCCCATGTGTCCCGTCGCGGTGTTCCGGCGGCAGCCGTGCTGGAAGCATCCCCATGGCCGAGGGCGCATCGGGCGGGGCGATGGACTGTGGGCGACAGAACCTCCACCGACCCGGTGGAGGTTTTCTCGTATGACCACTCCTGCTTCCCTCACGATCGCCACCGCCGACGAGCGGCATCGCCCCGAGCTCGAACAGCTCTGGACGATGTTCCGCCACGAGATGTCCGCGTTCACCGGCACGCTTCCTGACGAACGCGGCCGCTTTCGACAGGAACGACTCGACGCCGGCCTCTCGGAACCGGGCTGGTCGGCCCACGTCTTCCGCCTGGGACCACACCCGGTCGGGTTGGCGGTCCTGCGCGGATTGGACGCCGAGGAGCGCGTGATCAGCAGCTTCTTCGTCGCGCACGGCGCGCGGCGTTCTCATGCCGGGCGAGTCGCCGTGACAGAACTGACCGCAGCGCAGCCTGGGAGGTGGGCCGTTGCCTTCCAAGAACGCAACGACGTCGCAGCGAGGTTCTGGCGCACGGTCGCCAGCGGAATCGACCCACAGTGCAGTGAGGAACAGCACGACGTCCCCGGCCGCCCGGACTTGCCGGCCGACTCCTGGGTCCGATTCAGTGTCCTGTAGCCGATCATCCATCGGTCTCGTGGTCGGCGGCCATGAGCCGAGTCCTCCGGGGGCAGGCCCGGAGCGGGCGATTCACACGCCCGCCCCGGGATGCCGTCAGGGCGTGGGGTCGAGGAGGCGCCCGGTCCAGTCGCGCAGGGCGGTGACGGCCCGGCGCGACAGGGTCGCTCCCGGCATCATGCTCGACGACCCGTGGAACGCCCCCGGCCACACGTGCAGCTCCGCCTGCACGCCGGCCGCCCAGAGCGCACTGGCGTAGGCGACGGTCTCGTCACGGAACACTTCGGCGCTGCCGCAGTCGACGAACGCCGGCGACAGGCCCGAGAGGTCGGTCGCTCGGCCCGGTGCCGCGTAGATCGACACGTCGTGACCGCCGCGACGGTCGCCGAGGTAGGCGTCCCAGCCGAACCGGGTCATCTCGCGGTCGGCGACGCCCACCCCGTCGAACTGCCGGGCGGAGACGGTGGCGTCGCGGTCGTCGAGCATGGGGCTGACGAGCACCTGCCCGGCGACGGCCGGCCCCTGTCGGTCGCGGGCGAGGAGCGCCGTGCCCGCCGCGAGCCCGGCCCCGGCGCTCTGGCCGACGAGGACGATCCGATCCGGGTCGACGCCGAGCTCGTCGGCGTGCTCGGCGACCCAGACCAGGCCGGCGTAGCAGTCCTCGACCGGGTACGGGTCGGGGTGCTCCGGGGCGAGACGGTAGTCGGGGCTGACGAGGACGACGTCGTGCACGAGCAGCCAGTCGTCGTACGAGTCGAGGTTGCCGAGGTGGTGGCCGAACATCATGCCGCCGCCGTGGATCGCGAAGGCGCAGGCCGCCGTCCCGGTGCGGCCGATGCGCTGGACGACGGCGAGGGCGATCGGGTCGCCGAGGTGCCCGGGGACGGTGATGCTGCGCCTCTCGAGACCGCGGGCCTCCAGTCCTTCGTCGAGCTGCGCCTCCGTCATGTCCAGCTGTCGCATCTGCGGCAGCATCGCGGTCTCGAGGCGGAAGCGGCCGCGGGCGTCCATCGCCTCGAGGAAGGGCACGAACTCGGGGTCGAACGGCGGGCGGGGCAGGGCGATGGTGTCAGGCACGAGAGGGCTCCTGGGTGGTGGGGGTGAGAGTGGTCGAGGGGGCAGGTCCGGCGGTGCCGGGGGAGGTGGCGTCGGTTCGTGCCCGGAGCATCCCGACCACGACGAGCACGGCGGCGACGGCGGCGAGGCCGAGCCCGGCGACGGTGAGGGCGTCCTCGAAGGCCGCGAGTCGCGGGGCCGTCCACGGCAAGGTCGTGATGCTGCCGGTGACGAACGCCGCGACGATCGTGCCCGCGGCGGCGACCGCTGCTCCTCCTGCGAGCTCGCTCGAGGTGTCGACGAGGGCCGCGCCGACCGAGGTGCGGTCGGCGGGGAGGCCGGTGAGCACGGAGGCTCCGGCCACGACGCCGACGACGCGCATGCCGGCGGCGACGAGCACGAGAGCGACGAGCACCCAGACGTACCCGTGACGGCTCAGGGCGCCGAAGACGGCGAGGCCGGACACGACCGCGGCGGCGCTGACCCACGCGGCCCGGCCGAGGCCCACCCGCTGCACGAACGGCCCCACGAGGCGGCCCCCGGCCAGGAGCACGACGACCTGCGGCAGCGTGCCGACGGCGGCGAGGGCCGGCGGCCAGCCCCAGGCGAACTGCAGCTGCAGCGTCACGAGGTACGACAGCCCGGCGACGGCGAGGCCCGACGCGGCCTTGAACGCGAGGCCGCTCGACACCAGGGGGCGGGCGAGCAGGTGCAGGTCGACCACCGGGTGCCGCGCCGTCCGCAGGCGCACGACGAACCCGGCACCGCACGCGACGGTCAGCACGACGGCGGCCCACCCCCACGAGGAGGCGCTGGCCGGCCCGACGAGGACGGTCGGCGTCACGAGCAGCCCGGTCACGGTCGCGGTGCCCAGCAGTGCGCCGCCCACGTCGACGGGGTCCGGCCGCAGCCCCGCGGCGTCGTCGCGAGCGACACCGCACCGGATGCCGACGAACGCCAGCACGGCGATCGGCGCGTCGGCCAGCAGCAGCACCTGCCACGGAGCGACGGCGAGCACGAACCCGCCGACGGTCGGGCCGACGGCGAGGCCGACGAGCCCCGCGGTCGAGATCACCGTCAGTGCCCGGACGCGCAGACCCTCGTCGTCGAACAGCCGGAACGCCAGCGCCAACGACCCGGGGGTGGTCATCGCCGCGGCGACGCCCGTCAGCACACGGACGGCGACGAGCTGCTCGGTGGTCGTGACCGCCACGGTGGCGAGGCTCGCCACGGCGAGCAGCGCGAGGCCCGCGAGCATGACGCGGCGGCGCCCCACCCGGTCGGCGACGGCGCCGAAGAGCAGCATGAGCCCGCCGAAGGAGACCGCGTAGGCGCCCGACACCCACTGCAGGCCCGTCGTCGAGGAGCCCAGCTCGCGGCCGATCGTCGGCAGGGCGACGTTTAGCACCGAGGTGTCGAGCATCTCGAACAGGAACACCGCGGACAGCCCGGCCAGGGCGATCCACGCGTCGGACAGCCGGGGAGGCGCGTCGCCGGCGCGCAGCCGACCGCGGGTGAGAGAGGTACAGGGGGACACGGGGCGCACTCCTTCTGGGAAGAAGTGGCGACTCGTTCGATGCCGCGTGTAGGTGCGTCGCAGAGCGCGACGCCTTTTACCTCAGTGATGTGGACGATACACCGACTACGGCTGAAGGAGAACTCCAGCAGTTCTGCCGCTCGTGCAGGTGCCCGACAGGAGAGTCGAGCCCACACCGGCCCCCCTGTGGTTCGGGTCGACGAACACGTCACAGAGCCAGCCGAAGGTGACTGTGTCGCACGACCTCACGTGGGGGAAAGGTCCGATCGGGAACAGGTGGCCCGCCGGGCTCGGGGCTGTCGACCGCCGAGGACGACAGGGGTGTCGCCTACGACTGATTTGGCTCGGGCCGGCGTGCCAGGGATGCTTGCAGGACAACCGAGGGAGTTTCATGATGGCGCGTTTCCGTTCTCTGCCCCTGCCGGCTCTTCTCGTGGTCTTGTTCGTGGTCACTGGAGCCTTGTGGTTCGGAATCGGTGTGATCGTGATGCCCGGTGACCAGCCTGTTCTCGTGCGACTGATCGGGACGATCTTCTACGCGGGAGCGATGACCGCGGTCTTCGGTTTCATGATCGCTCGAGCGCGGCGTCTCGCTGGCGGAGCCACCGATCTGGCCGAGATGCGGGCAGCTTTCAAGGCCGGCAGCATCCCTCCTGGGGTAGATCCGGGCAGGTGGGTTCCGACCTTCGAGAAGTGGGAGCGTCAATACCGCTTGAATCGGTGGTTCGGACCCGTCACGTTCGTCGCTTCGCGGCGCTGACTGCTTGGTCGGCCCTCTCCGAGGGGCCCGTCTGGTGGCTTTTCACGGTGTTCTTCGTCTCCGCCATGATCTGGTCGACGGTCGATTCCTGGAGAGGGTTGGCGAAGGCGACCGTGATGCTCGATGAGCTTCGCAGCCGGCCGCCCCTCCCTCCGCGGACGGATGTGCCCGTCTCGCCTGAGACGAAGTAGCGGAGGGGATCTTTTCTCGAACTTCCGGGCCTTGAGCGCAATGCGCAGATAGCTTCACGTCCGCAGGGTCCTGAGTACCTCAGGGGGGGAGATCTGCTGGTCTCACCCGCCGATCGTTGACCTCGACCCATCCCACTGGGATGCTTCTCGCAACCGACGGAGGTCGTCATGTTCGAAGACGCCATCGCGCACCCCGCCTTCGTCGGCCACACCTTCGAGGCATCCCTCCTGCCGGTCCAGCAAGCAGTCATGGCGTTCTGTCTCGATCTGCGATGACCTTCGCTCGTCCCGACCGCCGAAGCCTCGGCGGGCGTGTGGTGTCCGTGAGGAAGACGGCGTTCGGCGTAGGGAAGTCGTAAGGGCCCGCGATCGGCGGTGTGGCGAGGTGTCTACTGACTCGCTGTGCCCACCACGGGCATCGGGCCGCCCGGCCCGTCGTTCGTTCCTCTTGGAGTCGTAGTGCTCGACATCGTGTACGTGCTCGCCGTCATCGCTGTGTTCGCAGTGGTGTCCCTCGTCGCGAAGGGGGTCGAGAAGCTGTGATCGTCTTCAGCATCGGGGCCGCCGTCCTCGCCGTGGCCGCCCTGGCGTACCTCGTGTACGCCCTCGTGAAGCCCGAGCGCTTCTGATGGACGCGCTGTTCGGCATCCTCCAGATCCTCACGGTCGTCGTCGTCCTCGTCGTCGTGTACCGCCCCCTCGGCGACCACATGGCGCGGATGTTCACGACGGCGAAGGACGCCCGCGTCGAGCGCGGCTTCTACCGCCTCATCGGCGTCGACTCGACGTCGGAACAGACGTGGCCCGCGTATCTCCGAGGCGTCCTGACGTTCTCGGTCATCGGCGTCCTCTTCGTCTACGCGATCCAGCGCCTCCAGGCCTTCCTGCCGTACTCGCTCGGCTTCCCGGCCGTGCCCGAGGGGCTCTCGTTCAACACCGCCGCCTCCTTCGTGGCCAACACGAACTGGCAGTCCTACTCGCCCGACGTGACGATGGGCTACGCCGTGCAGGTGCTCGGCCTCGTCGTGCAGAACTTCGTCTCCGCGGCCGTCGGCATCGCCGTCGCCGTCGCCCTGATCCGCGGGCTCGCCCGGGCGAAGAGCGGCACGCTCGGCAACTTCTGGGTCGACCTGACCCGGTCGATCACGCGGCTGCTCCTTCCCCTCGCCGTCCTCTCGGCCGTCGTCCTCATCGCCGGCGGCGTGATCCAGAACGTCGCGGGCTTCACCGACGTCACGACGCTCACCGGTGGCACCGCGACGATCCCCGGAGGCCCCACCGCCTCACAGGAGGCGATCAAGCTCCTGGGGACGAACGGCGGCGGCTTCTTCAACGCCAACAGCGCGCACCCGTTCGAGAACCCGACCGCCTGGACGAACGTCTTCCAGGTCCTGCTCATGCTGGTCATCCCGTTCTCGCTGCCGCGCACCTTCGGCCGCATGGTCGGCTCGACCAAGCAGGGCGTCGCGATCGCCGCCGTCATGACGACGATCTTCGCCGTCTCGCTCACCGCCATGACCTGGTTCGAGCTCCGCGGTGCCGGCACCGCCACCCAGCTCGCCGGAGGCGCGATGGAAGGCAAGGAGGCGCGGTTCGGCATCTGGGGATCGACCCTGTTCGGTTCCACCTCGACCCTGACGTCGACGGGTGCGGTGAACTCGATGCACGACTCGTACACCGCCCTCGGCGGCATGATGGCGATGCTGAACATGATGCTCGGCGAGATCGCCCCCGGCGGCGTGGGTTCCGGCCTCTACGGGATGCTCGTCCTCGCCGTGATCACCGTGTTCATCGCGGGTCTGCTCGTCGGCCGCACCCCGGAGTACCTCGGCAAGAAGATCGGGCCGCGCGAGATCAAGCTCGCCAGCCTCTACATCCTGGTCACGCCGACCATCGTGCTCGCCTTCGCGGCGCTGAGCTTCGCGATCCCCGCGGTGCGCGCCGACGTCGAGGGCACGTCGATCTGGAACCCGGGCCTGCACGGCTTCAGCGAGGTGCTCTACGCCTTCACCTCCGCCGCGAACAACAACGGCTCCGCCTTCGCGGGCCTGACGGCGAACACCCCCTGGTTCAACACCACCCTCGGCGTCGCGATGCTGCTCGGCCGGTTCCTCCCGATCGTGCTCGTGCTCGCCCTCGCCGGCTCCTTCGCCGCGCAGGACAAGGTCCCCGCCACCGCCGGGACCCTGCCCACCCACCGCCCGCAGTTCGTGGGCCTGCTCACCGGCGTCTCGGTGATCATCACCGCGCTGACCTACTTCCCCGTCCTCGCACTGGGACCGCTCGCCGAAGGGCTGAAGTGACCATGTCCATCACCACCGACACACCGACCACCGACCACGAGCGCGAGGGCGACCAGACCCCGACGAACCGAGGAGGCGCGTTCGGCGTCGCCCAGCTCGTCGCGGCCCTGCCCGGCGCGCTCCGCAAACTCGACCCGCGCGAGATGTGGCACAACCCCGTCATGTTCATCGTCGAGGTCGGCGCCGCCTACACGACGATCCTCGCGATCGCCGGCCTCTTCACCGGTCCCGAGACCTCGGGCGGCTCGCCCGTCCCCGGCTCGTTCACCTGGGCCATCGCCGTCTGGCTCTGGCTCACCGTCGTCTTCGCCAACCTCGCCGAGTCCGTCGCCGAGGGCCGCGGCAAGGCACAGGCCGAGACCTTGAAGGCGACCCGCACCAGCACCACCGCCCAGCGCGTGGTCTCGTACGACGCGACCTCCGACGCCGGTGCCGAGCGCGCCTCCTCGGAGTCGGTGTCCTCGGCCGACCTCACGCTCGGCGACACGGTCGTCGTGACCGCCGGAGAGCTGATCCCCGGCGACGGCGACATCGTCTGGGGCATCGCGAGCGTCGACGAGTCGGCCATCACGGGCGAGTCCGCCCCGGTGATCCGCGAGTCGGGCGGCGACCGCAGCGCCGTCACCGGCGGCACCCGCGTGCTCTCCGACCGCGTCGTCGTGCGCATCACGAGCAAGCCCGGCGAGACCTTCGTCGACCGCATGATCCGCCTCGTCGAGGGGGCCTCCCGCCAGAAGACCCCGAACGAGATCGCGCTGAACATCCTGCTCGCGAGCCTGTCGATCGTCTTCGTCGTCGTGACCCTGACGCTGAACCCCATCGCGGCCTACAGCGACGCGTCGGTGAGCATCCCCGTGCTCATCGCCCTGCTGGTCTGCCTCATCCCCACGACGATCGGTGCGCTCCTCAGCGCCATCGGCATCGCGGGCATGGACCGCCTGGTGCAGCGCAACGTGCTCGCCATGTCGGGCCGCGCGGTCGAGGCCGCCGGTGACGTCACCACGCTGCTGCTCGACAAGACCGGCACCATCACCTACGGCAACCGGCAGGCGGCCGAGTTCACGCCGCTCGACGGCATCGCCCGGGCCGAACTCGTCGACGCCGCCGCGCGGTCGTCGCTCAGCGACCCGACCCCCGAGGGCAAGTCGATCGTCGACCTCGCCCTGACGACGGGGTGGCACGACGCCGACGGTCAGCCGGGCGAGATCGTGCCCTTCACCGCCCAGACCCGGATGTCGGGTCTCGACCTGCCCGACGGCACGCAGATCCGCAAGGGTGCCGGCAACTCCGTCATCGCCTGGGTCGAGGAGGACCGCCCTCTCGCCAGCACCGAGCACGACGAACTGCAGACCCGCATCGACGAGATCTCGAACGCCGGAGGCACCCCCTTGGTCGTCGCGATCAAGAGCACGGCCTCGGAAGCCCGCGTCCTGGGCGTCGTGTACCTGAAGGACGTCGTCAAGACCGGCCTGCGCGAACGCTTCGCCGAACTGCGCAGCATGGGCATCCGCACGGTCATGATCACCGGCGACAACCCGCTGACCGCCAAGGCGATCGCGGCCGAGGCCGGCGTCGACGACTACCTCGCCGAGGCCACCCCGGAGGACAAGCTCGCCCTCATCCGCCGGGAGCAAGAAGGAGGCGCGCTCGTCGCGATGACCGGCGACGGCACCAACGACGCCCCCGCCCTCGCCCAGGCCGACGTCGGCGTCGCGATGAACACGGGCACCTCGGCCGCGAAGGAGGCCGGCAACATGGTCGACCTGGACAGCGACCCGACGAAGCTGATCGACATCGTCCGCATCGGCAAGCAGCTGCTCATCACCCGTGGCGCGCTCACGACGTTCTCGATCGCCAACGACATCGCGAAGTACTTCGCGATCATCCCGGCCATGTTCGCCGGGGTGTTCCCGGGGCTCGGGCTGCTGAACGTCATGCAGCTGTCCTCACCGGCGTCGGCGATCCTCTCGGCGATCGTCTTCAACGCCCTGGTGATCGTCGTGCTCATCCCGCTCGCCCTGCGGGGTGTGAAGTACCGCGCCGCGTCGGCGTCGTCGATCCTGTCGCGCAACCTCCTCGTCTACGGACTCGGCGGCGTCGTCGCCCCGTTCGTCGGCATCAAGATCATCGACCTGATCGTCAGCCTGCTCCCCGGCTTCTGAGCCGACGCAGACGACGAACGAGAGAGAGACCATGAACACCCGCACCCTGCTCCGCCAGTCCGGTGTCGCCTTCCGCGCGATGCTCGTCTTCACCGTCGTCCTCGGTGTGGCCTACACGGCCGTCGTCACCGGGGTCGGCCAACTCGTCCTCGGCGGCGGGGCGGACGGTTCCGCCGTCCGCGTCGACGGCGAGACCGTCGGCTCGTCACTCATCGGGCAGTCCTTCACCGACGCCGACGGTGCCGCCCTGCCCGAGTGGTTCCAGTCGCGGCCCTCCGCGGCCGGTGACGGCTACGACGCCTCCGCCTCGAGCGGCAGCAACCACGGGCCGGAGAACGAGGACCTCGTCGCGGCCGTCGAGGAGCGACGAGCGGCGATCGCCGAGAGCGACGGCGTCGCCCCGGAGGACGTCCCCGTCGACGCGCTCACCGCCTCCGCGTCCGGGCTCGACCCGCACATCAGCCCGGAGTACGCGCGCATCCAGGTCGAGCGCGTCGCCGCGGCACGCGACCTGCCGGTCGCGGACGTCGAGGCGCTCGTGGAGGAGCACACCCAGGGCCGGGACCTCGGCTACCTGGGCGAGCCCACCGTGAACGTGCTCGAACTCAACGCGGCCCTGGCCGAGACGGGACGCTGAGACCGTGAGACGGGGGCGGCTCCGGGTGCTGCTGGGCGCCGCCCCCGGCGTCGGCAAGACCTACACCATGCTCGAAGAGGGAGCACGGCTCGCCCGCGAGGGCAAGGACGTCGTCGTCGCCGTCGTCGAGACCCACGGCCGCGAGGCCACGGCGTCGATGCTCGGCGACCTCGAGATCGTCCCGCGGACGACGACCCTGCATCGCGGCGTCGAGCTGACGGAGATGGACGTCGACGCGGTCCTGGCCCGGAGGCCCGACCTCGCCCTGGTCGACGAGCTCGCCCACACCAACGCGCCGGGTTCCGTCCGGCAGAAACGGTGGCAGGACGTCCAGGTCCTCCTCGACGCGGGCATCGACGTCGTCTCGACCGTCAACGTGCAACACATCGAGTCCCTCAACGACGTGGTGGAGAAGATCACCGGGGCCGCCCAGCGCGAGACCGTCCCCGACAGCCTGCTCCGGAGCGCCGACCAGATCGAGGTCGTCGACCTCGCCCCCCAGGCGCTCCGCGACCGTCTCGCCGAGGGGAACGTCTACCCGGCTGCCCGCATCGACGCCGCGCTGTCGAACTACTTCCGCCTCGGCAACCTGACGGCGTTGCGGGAGCTGGCGCTGCTGTGGCTGGCCGACGAGGTCGACAGCGCCCTCAAGGCCTACCGGGTCGCGAACGGCATCGACAGCAAATGGGAGGCGCGGGAGCGGGTCGTGGTCGCCCTCACCGGCGGGCCGGAGGGCGAGACCCTCATCCGTCGTGGTGCCCGCATCGCCGCCCGGTCGTCCGGGGGAGAGCTCGTCACCGTGCACGTCATCGCCCAGGACGGCCTCCGCGACGCGCACCCGGGTGCTCTCTCCGCGCAGCGCGCCCTGACGGAGAAACTCGGCGGCACCCACCACCAGGTCGTCGGTGGTGACGTCCCCGTCGCCCTGGTCCAGTTCGCGAAGGCGATGAACGCCTCCCAACTCGTCATCGGCGTCAGCCGCCGGAGCCGTGTCGCCGCCGCCCTGACCGGCCCGGGGATCGGTGCCACCGTCATCCGCGAATCGGGTGACATCGACGTGCACATCGTGACCCACTCCGCCGCCGGCGGCCGGTTCACCCTCCCCCGGGCCGGAGGTGCGCTGACGTTGCGGCGTCGGCTGCTGGGGGGCGGCCTCGCCGTGGTGCTCGGCCCGATCGTGACCTGGCTGCTCGTGATGTTCCGCAGCGACGAATCGCTCACGAGCGACGTGCTCGTCTACCAGCTGCTCGTCGTGGTCGTGGCGCTCGTCGGCGGGATCTGGCCGGCCCTCTTCGCGGCGGTGCTCTCGGGAGTGACGCTGGACTTCTTCTTCGTCGAGCCCTACGACAGCATCACCGTCGGTCGGCCGCTGCACCTCCTGACCCTCGTCCTCTACGTGGTCATCGCCCTGCTCGTCAGCTACGTGGTCGACCAGGCGGCACGCCGGTCCCGGGCGGCGGCGCGTGCCGTCGCCGAGTCCGAACTGCTCGCGGCCGTCGCCGGCGGCGTCATCCGGGGCCAGGACGCGCTCCACGCGCTCCTGTCCCGCACCCAGGACGCCTTCCGCCTGCGGACGGTCTCCGTCATCGACGTCGACGGTGACGTCGTCGACTCCCTCGGGGCACCCCGGGTCGGCGACGAGACGACGGTCGTCCCCGTCGGCACCCGCGCGCGCCTCGAGATGACGGGGCCACCCATGGCGGCGTCCGAGAGGCGCCTCCTCGCGGTCATCGCGGCCCAGGTCGAGACGGCCCTGGAACACAAGGCCCTGTCGGCGACGGCCGACTCCGCGGGGCCGCTGGCGCAGGTGGACCAGGTCCGCACGGCACTGCTCGCGGCCGTCGGACACGACCTGCGGCGGCCCTTGGCCTCGGCCACGGCGGCCGTGACGGGCCTTCGACAAGGCGACGTCGTCTGGGCGGACCGTGACCGCGACGAACTGCTCGCCACGGCCCACGAGAGCCTCGACGCGCTGTCGGCCCTCGTCACGAACCTCCTGGACGTCAGCCGCGTCCAGGCCGGAGCTCTCGCGGTGTCACGCCAGCCCGTCGACGTCGACGACGTCCTGTTCGCCTCCGTGGACGAACTCCGGGTCGAGCCCGGACGCGTCGAGCTCCAGGTCGGCGAGGACGTTCCGCAGGCCGACGCCGACCCGGTCCTCCTCCAACGCGTCCTGGTGAACCTGCTCGACAACGCCCTGAAGTACGCCCCCGCAGGGACGCCCGTGCGTCTCTCCAGCAGCAGCTTCGGGGACGCCGTGGAGATCCGCGTCGCCGATCAGGGGCCGGGGATCAGTCCCGAACGCCTGGACCTGGTCTTCGTTCCCTTCCAGCGCCTCGGAGACACCGACAACACCGCCGGCCTCGGGCTGGGACTCGCCATCTCCAAGGGCTTCACCGAGGGGATGGGGGGCGCCCTTCGAGCCGAGGAGACCCCGGGAGGCGGGCTCAGCATGGTCGTCTCCCTTCCTGTCGCGCAGGCGACGTCCGGGACGGACCACGCATGAAGATCCTCATCGCCGACGACGATCCGCAGCTCGTCCGGGCCCTCACGCTGACCCTCGGCGCGGTCGGCTACGACATCGCCACCGCCGCCGACGGAGCCGAGGCGCTCCGCGCCGTCATCGAAGAACATCCCGACGTCGTCATGGTCGACCTCGGCATGCCACACGTCGACGGGCTCGGCGTGATCGAAGGCCTCCGCGGCTGGAGCAACATCCCGGTCCTCGTCGTCTCGGGCCGAGCCGGCGCCGCCGACAAGGTCGAGGCGCTCGATGCCGGCGCCGACGACTACATCACCAAGCCGTTCGCCATGGACGAGCTGTTGGCCCGTCTCCGGGCGCTGACACGACGGACGACCCCGACCCCCGATCAACCGGCGGAGACGTTCGGGGGCATCCGGATCGACTTCGTCGCCAAGAGCGTCGTCCGCGAACCGGACGAGGCGATCCGCCTGACTCCCACCGAATGGCGCATCCTCGAGATCCTGGTCAGGAATCCCGGGCGACTCGTCACGCGGGAGGACATCCTCACCCGGATCTGGGGCCCGGCACACTCCAGCGACGGTGGGTACCTGCGGCTGTACGTCTCCCAACTCCGGAAGAAGCTCGAAGCGGTCCCGACCCAGCCTCGCTACCTCCAGACGGTGCAGGGCATGGGCTACCGCTTCATGCCCGACGAGCCGAGCAGCTGACCTCGGAGCCCGAGGTCGAGCACGTCGGGTTCCGAGAAATGGTCGACCTCCAGGGCGAAGGCGTCGAACTGCGGCCCCGTTCCGTGGAACCGGGTGACGACGGGGATCGACGTCTTCGACGTCATGTCCGGTTCGAATCCGTCGGCAACGCGGTGTAGACCTCGTCCCAGCGCGCGAGGTACCGCTCGAGCGAGAGGTGGCCTGCCGCCAGTTCCCGCTCGAGGGCGACGAGCCGCGCAGCCGTCGCGCGGACGCAGGCGGCGTCACCGAGCACGACCAGACCGCCCGGGGTGCACGTCGACGACGCCGTCAGTTCACGCACCGTGGCCCGGAGCCGTGCCGTCACGACGTCGAGGCACAGGAACCCGAGGCCGTAGACGGCCAGAGCGATCGAGGCCGCCACCGGAGCCGGGCCCCGGGATGCCAGGACGAGGAGCGACACGGCCGAGCAGATCGCCCCGGCGACGGGCCAGATCTGCCGGAGATGGAGGAGCCTCCTCTCGCGGAGGCTCGTTCCCGGTCGGAACACCCGGAGGGTGATCTGCTGCACGACCGTCGACCGGGCCGGAGCCTGGTCCAGCGTGCCCCACGAATGAGCACCGTCCACGACGTCGTGCACGGCGTGACGCATCGTCGGGAGGGCGCCAGGGGCCGTCATCGTCGGCTCTGGTGGCGGCGCAGACGCCCGACGGTGACGTCACCCGGGCACGGGACCGCCAGGAGGTCGCCGATGCGGAGGTCTCCGGGCAGGTCGGCCACGGCGAGATCGGGCCCCTCGTCCTGGAGGCCGATCACCATGGCCACGTCGTGGGCCGTCGAGATCCGTCCGATCAGACGGAGCTCCCGGATGGCGACGGGCACCGCACCGAGTCGGGCGTCCACCTGGACGACGATCGCGCCGGAGGTGTGGCGACAGACGTCGCTGACGGTGACGACGATCGCCGTGGCGTCGTCGACGGCGGACACCCGGCCACCGGAGCGGGGCACGAGGGCAGCGCCCGTGTGGACGCACGGCGTCTCGCAGATGCTCGCCAGGCGGACGAGGGACACCCCGCCGATGACGACGTCGTCCAGGGTCGGGTGGGTCCGTTCCGGCCAGGCGTCGGGAACGAACGGGTCGGCGATCACCCGTCGCATCGAGGGAAGGATGTCCGTGAGGGTCATGAACGGACCTGACGCGCGACACGGCGGATCGAGGCCGGGTCAGGGGGGGGCGACGAAGAGTGCATGGAACAGTCCTAAGCGGCCCAGCCGCTGAAGTCAGGGCCCCTTGCGACATCTGAACGCCGTGGCCCCACATCCTGACGCAACCAGTGCGGGAGGGCCTCGTCACCCCTCGACGCGGGCCGCCATCCGGGCCGCCCAGGAGGTCCGTCATGACGTCATCCTCGCAGCCGCTCGTCGTCGTCCCGGGTCAGTCGTAGACGCGGCCGAGCACCCAACCGCCGTCGGTGCCGAGGACGCCCTCGAACATGTGGGTCGTGCCGTCGTCGTCGGTGGCCTGGAAGCGCCAGCCGACGAAGCGCCGGGGCGGGTGCGTGATGAAGGCGGGGGTGCCCGCCGGCTCGACCCGCAGCTCGGTCGGGGTGTCGCTCACCCGCCACCGTCGGCACGACCAGACCAGCCGCGCCGGCAGGTCGCGCTCGAACCACAGCGCGACGGGCTCGTGGGGGGGCTGGGTGCTCATGTCGTCCTCCTGCACGTTCGAACGGGTGTTCGAACGGATCGAGTGTAGGTCAGGCCGAGAGGGCGGGCAACCAGATCACGGTCGTCTTCCCGGACAGGGGGTCGAGCGGGGTGCCCGGCGCTGGATATGATCCGGCGTGACCCGGCGATCCGACGGCCCGGTCGACGAAGGGGAACGACCGTGAGCACACCGATCGAGCCGGGCGTGCCCGACCAGCAGCCCCGACCGCAGGGGTGGCAGCAGCCCGAGCAGCAGCCGTCCGGCTGGCAGCCGCAGGCCCACCCCCAGCCGCAGGCCCAGGCGCCCTGGCAACCGTGGCCGACGCAGGACCCCTATGCCGCGCCGCCTGCGTCCCTCCCCGCCTTGCCGGCGCAGCCCTCGAGGCCGCCGTGGGGCCTCGCGATCGTCGGCGCGGCCGTCGTCGCCCTGATCGCCGGCGGCGGGGCCGGTCTGCTCGGCGGGATGACGCTCGCCGCCGGCTCGGCCGGCTTCGAGGACGGCTACTCCTCCGGCGGGGAGGACCCCACGACGTACTTCGGTTCGGACGCGGTCTACGGCGACTACTACTACGCGCTCGACTTCTCGGGGGTGACCGGCGTGGACGGGCTCGACGTCGGCACCTGCTTCACCGTCGGCGACCTCGGCCGCGAGGGCACCGGCGACGTCGAGACGGCCTCCTGCGACGAGGCCCACGACGAAGAGGCCTACCTGGTGGGCGAGCTGGACGGCGGCGCGTTCCCCGGCGGCTTCGAGGTCCTCGACGAGGCGGCCGCCCTCTGCGACGCGGCCTTCGACGACTACGTCGGGGCCTCGTACGACGAGTCCCTCGCCGACTACGGCGTGCTCGCCCCGACCGAGAAGGGCTGGGACGACGGCGAGCGCTCGGTCGTCTGCTATGTGTACACCTACGGCACGACCCGCGTCGGAAGCCTGGCGGACTCGGGCGTCTAGGCCGGTACGCCGGGCCCCGCGCCTCTCTCGCAGTCTGTGTCGGCGGCATCGGCACCGACCAGCGACGTCACCACGGTCGGCGCGATCGCCTGCCCCCACCGCCGGTGCATGGTGGCCCACGACAGCAGCTCCTGGTGGTAGAGCCCCTCCGAGCGCCACTCGGGGAACGGCACCCACGAGGCACCGGGCGTGGTGAGGGCGACCCGCGCCGTCAGGGCGTTGAGTCGCTCGATCTGTCGCGTCAGCAGGCGCTTCGCCACCGGTGGGATCGGCCGGAACTCCGCCATCGGCGGGATGCCGACGTAGACGATGCGGCAGTCCGGGCCGGCCGTCTCGCGCACCCGGACCGCGAGGCGACGGAGCGAGGCCTCCCACGAGGTGCCGCTCGTGGCGAGCAGCACGTCGCAGATGCCGAGCAGCACCACGGCTGCGTCGGCGCGTCCGGCCGGCAGCTCGACCCGAGCAGCCTCGGCGGCCGTGAGCACGGGTGCCGAGACCTCGTGCCACGTGACGCCACGGCCCCGCGCCGAGGCGACCAGGCGCGCGGTCTGGCTGGCACAGGTCAGGTCGTGGGCGAGCACGCCGAAACCCTCGACGGCGATGCTGCCGACGAACAGCAGGCGATCGGGGTCGGGGCCGTCGACGGTCATGCGGCGGCCGTCTCGGGGGAAGGGTGCGCGGGCCACCTCGCGTCGGTAGAGCGCGAGGTGCAGGTGGAAGAGGGGCTTGGTGGCCCGGACCACCGCCGCGATGAGGCGGCCGTGTCGGCCGGGGGTCGGGGTCTCGACCAGGGGCATGTGTGTTCGCAATCCGTCCAGTGCAGGAGGCGCGGCCTCCGTCGGTCTCGTCCTGAGGCCTGGGACAGTCTGCCGGTCCCCCGAAAGGAGGACAGGCCCCCGTTGGGGGAGGAACGACCCGGATCGGCCTGGCAGCGGGCCCGGAGGCGCGGCGACGGGAGGTCGAGACGGTTCGGTTGTCCGCAATGCGAACAGCACCGTCGAGTAGCTAGATGAACTAGCTATCCCGTGCTTTCATTCATGTGTACCGACTTCACGGGCGGTACGGGACGCGTGCCATGAGCCGCAGACCACCAGTCCAGCACCACGGGCAGGCAGCACAGGGCTGCCGAGAACGGAACACCATGACACTCCTCACGCCGTCGCGTCGCCGCTCCGACACGGGCAGCAGCCCCTTCTCCGAGGTCCGCGAGACCGAGCGCCAGGCGACCCTCTTCGTCATCGCCACGGCGGCCGTCGGCGCCAGCGCCAGCCTCGTCGCCGCACTCTTCCTCAGCAACGGGCTCTTCCTGTGAACGACGACCTGACGTACGTCGAACTCGCCCCCACCGAGCCCCTCGACCTGTCGATGCTCTTCGAGGCCGACGCGGCCTGACCCGGCAGGGACGCGACGTCCATGCGGTTCCGAGCCGGCGCCTCGTACCCTTGACGCCATGCAGACCCTCGACCCGGCGCGCGTCAGCCCGGCCTCACGGCTCGACGACCGCTACGGCCGACGCCCCGGCCGGGCCCGGCGTTCGCGGCTGTTCGCCTTCGTCGCGGGCGGTGTCGTGGCGGTCGTGGTCGCTGCCTGGGTCGTGCTCGTCGCCTTCGACGGCGACTCGGCCGAGCTCGAGGTGAGCCACTACGGCTTCACGGTCGCAGGCGACGACGCCGTCGAGGTGCAGTACACGATCAACGTCGCGGGCGGCACCGACGTCGCCTGCGCGGTGCAGGCGCTCAACGAGAACCGCGCGGTGGTCGGGTGGAAGGTCGTCGACCTGCCCGCCGTCGACACGTTCACCCAGACCTACACGACCTCGCTCGTCACCAGCGAGCGTGCCGTCACCGGTTCCGCCTACCGCTGCTGGGTGCCCTGACCGGTCGCGAGGCCGACCGGCACCTCCACGGACGACGCGACCCGCGCCTCCTGCAGGAGGCGCGGGTCGCGTTCGTCGGGCGGCGTCACCGCCCGGCCGGGTCAGGAGGCCTGCGGCACCCGGTTCGCCTTCGCGAGGTTGGCGACGAGCTCGTCCTTCGTCTGGCGCACGACGTAGGCCGGACGGTCACGCTCGACGCGCCAGCTCTCGGACAGCGGGCTGACGTCGACGGTGTCGAAGCCGAGCTCGTCGTAGAGGTCGGTCATCAGGGCGACGGCCTCGGGCGAGTCGCTCGACGTGGCCAGGGCGCGGCGGTCGGGGGTGCCGGCCGGGGCGACGTCGGTGGTGATGTCCTTCGCCATGGTGGGGTTGAAGCCCTTGACGACCGTGCTGCTCGGCAGGTGGCGCCGCCGCATCTCGGACACCGTGTCGGTGCCGTCGTCGAGGGCGGCGATGTGACCGTCGCGCTCGAAGTAGTAGTTGTTCGTGTCGATCACGGTCTTGCCCGCGAGCGGCTCGACCGGCACCTGGTCGACGTTCTTGAGGGGGACGGTGACGACGACCACGTCGCCTGCCGCACCGGCCTCGGTCGCCGTGGCGGCCCGGGCCTTCGGGCCGAGGTCGGCCACGAGGTCGGCGAGGGTCTCGGGCCCGCGCGAGTTGCTGATCACGACGTCGTGCCCGTGGGCGATGACCGCCCGCGCGACCTGGCTGCCGATGTTGCCTGCTCCGATGATTCCGTAGGTTGTCATGCGCAACTCAACCGGCGACCCGGTCGATGCCTTCCCGACGATGCCGTTCTCCCAGGGCATCGCAAGGTCCGGGTCGCTCGCCCCGAGGTCGCGGGTGGTGCTCGCGGGTGGTGCTCGTGACCCCGTCGTGATGCGATCGTCACCCGCGCGACCGTCACCTGATGGCCCCGCATGCGACAGGATGGACCCCACACCAGTCACGAGGGGGAGGCGATGGCCGCGCCACAGCAGGACGACGCGCTCGATCGCGTCCTCGCCGAGCGCTACCGCCTGCAGTCCGTCGTGGGCCGAGGGGGCATGGCGACCGTCTACAAGGCCGTCGACGAGAGCCTCAACCGCACGGTCGCGATCAAGGTCTTCCACAGTGCGATGGTCGACCCGGCCCGGCAAGAGGCCGAGCTCGGCGTGCTGTCCAGCCTCGAGCACCACGGACTCGTCGGTCTCTTCGACGCCGGGGTCGAGCAGGGTCCGAACGGTCCCCAGCGCTTCCTCGTGATGCCGCTGATCGCCGGGCTCAACCTCGAAGACCGTCTGCGGCACGGCGCGCTCGCCGCGCGGCACATCGCCGAGATCGGCTACGACATGGCCGAGGCGCTCGACTACATCCACGGCCACTCGGTCGTGCACCGCGACATCAAGCCGTCGAACATCCTGCTCGTCGACTACGGCGACCACGAGGCGGCCCGTGCCCGGGCCAAGCTCGCCGACTTCGGCATCGCCCTCACCGAGGACGTCGAACGGCTCACCGCCGAGGGGGTCACCACCGGCACCGCCGCGTACCTCAGCCCCGAGCAGGCCGTGGGTGGCGAGGTCGGCCCCCCGAGCGACGTCTACAGCCTCGGCCTCGTGCTGCTGCAGTGCTTCACGCGCCGGCGCGAGTTCCCGGGGTCCCTCGTCGAGTCGGCCGTCGCGCGACTGTCCCGCGACCCGGTGCTGCCCGAGCCCCTGCCCGAGCACTGGCGTCACGCCCTGCGCGCCATGACCAGCCGCGATCCCGCACAGCGGCCGACCCGCGCCGAGCTCGTCGCGATGATGCGCGACGTGGTCATCACCGAGACGACGGACCACCGCGACGGTGTGGGCGACCTGTCGACCGGCGACGGCTCGATGCGTGGGGGCGACACCGAGCCGTTCGACCACAGCGAGGTCCTCGACACCCTGCCCAACGAGGCGCTCGACCGCGTCACGGCCATGGCGGCCCGCCTGTTCTCGGCGCCCATCGCGCTGGCGACCGTGATCGACGACGACCGCACGTGGTTCACGACCCACTACGACCCGGCCGTGGGCGACATCGCCCGGCACATCGACCTCTCGCTCGGCGCCGTGCACTCGTCCGAGCCCCTCGTCATCGAGGACGCCGCGACCGACCGACGCGTGGCGAGCAGCCCGTTGGTCACCGGGCCGCTCGGCATGCGGTTCTACGTCAGCGTGCCCCTCACCCGACGTGACGGCCACACGATCGGCACGCTCTCGGTGATCGGACGCGAGCCCGGTACGGCGAGTGACGAGCAGGTCGCCAACCTCACCGACCTCGCCGCGCTCGTGGTGGCCCAACTCGAGCTGCGACAAGAGAGCCTGCGGATCGCCGGCACGACCACCGGCAGCGTGCCGCACGCCTCGCGCGTCGACCTCGACACCGAGTCCTGGAGCCCGTCCGACCGCTGAGCGGGGCGAACGCCGTGGGTGCGGAGGTGCGGCAGACTTGCCCGGTGACCGTCGAGCTCGTGCCCTCCGTCGCGAGCGAGACCACCGCCCCCGTGTCTGCCGCCGTGCCCGCCCGCGTCGCGGCCTTCCCCCGCCTGCGCTACATGGGCTCGAAGTACGCGCTGCTGCCCGTGCTGCACGACGTCTTCTCCCGCGTCGCGCCCGTGCCGGTCGGCGACCCCGGAGGCGAAGGAGGCGCGGTTCGGCCCTCGACCGCGATCGACGCCATCAGCGGGTCGGGCGGCGTCTCGTATCTGATGAAGGCGGAAGGTCGCCGGGTCGTGAGCAACGACTTCCTGGCCTTCCCCGCGGTCATCGCCCGCGCCTCCGTCGTCAACGGGTCGACGACGCTGTCGGACGACCTCGTCGACGCGATCTGCGGCCCGCCCGCCGACGACCGCGACGTCGTCCGCCGCACCTTCGACGGCGTGTTCTTCTCGGCCGACGACCGGGCGTTCCTCGACTCGGCCTGGTCGCACGTCGACCGGCTCGACGGCGCCGAGCGCGACCTGGCGATCGCCGGCCTCGTCCTGGCCGCGGCGCGCAAGCAGCCCCGGGGCGTCTTCACCTTCACCGGGGCGCGCTACGACGACGGGCGTCGCGACCTCCGGATGACCATGGCCGAGCAATTCCGGGCGGCGGTCCGGGCCTACGGCGCGACCGTGTTCGACGACGGCCTCGCGCACGAGGCCGTCGAGGGCGACGTGGCCGACCTGAGGCGAGCGCCCGCCGACCTGGTCTACCTCGATCCGCCCTACGCGCCTCCTCGGGACGACGCGGACTACATGAAGCGGTACCACTTCCTGCAGGGGCTGGCCGTGTACTGGCGGGGGCAGACGATCATGACCGAGACCAAGACGAAGAAGATCGCCAAGCTGTTCACGCCGTTCGCCTACCCTCGGACGGTCGACGACGCCCTCGTGCGCACCTTCGAGCAGTTCGCCGACGCCGGGGCGCTCGTCCTGTCGTACTCGTCGAACGCCGTGCCGAGCCGCGAGCGCATCGAGCAGCTGATGCGCACGGTCAAGCCGCACGTCGAGGTGCGCGTGGTCGACCACACCTACAGCTTCGGCACGCACCGCACGGCGACCCGCACGGCGGCCACCGAGTACGTGTTCGTCGGGAGGGACTGACCGTGACGATCCCCACCTTCGACGAGTACGTGGCGTCGCTCGGCCGCATGACCCCGCACGTCGCCCCGACGGCCCCCTCGGCGGCGGCGACCGACCTCGGACGGGCCGCGGCGAGCCTCGGTGAGCTGCCCGTCGTCGACCGCGACCACCTGGCCGAGTGGACCCGGCAGCACCCGGCGTGGGTGCCCGCCCTCGGCCTGGCCGTCGGGCTGTCGCAGGAGAAGCTGCGCAACTCGCTGCGGCACGCCTTCGACACCCCGAGCTGGCTGACGCTCGCGCGGGGACGGGCCGACGAGCTGGTCGCCCACCTCGACGACGAGTTCGAACTCGTGCGCCTCGTCGCGTCACAGCGGCACCGCACGTACGACTTCGGCGACCTGCTGTCGGCACGGGCCGGCACCCGGGCGTCGGCGATCCGGGCCGGGGTGTCGGGCCGCCGGCTCGAGGACGAGATCGAGGCCATCGCCCGCGATCTCGGGCTCGCCTGCGGCACGCGGACGCGGTTCACCGGTCGGGCGAACCGCACGGCGCCGTGCGACCTGGTGATCCCCTCGGCGGAGGAGCCCGCGATCGTGGTCGCGGCGAAGGGGTTCGACTCGACCGGCTCGAAGCTGACCGATGCCGTGCGCGAGATCGAGGAGATGGCCGACGTCCGGCTGCCGCGCCAGACCGTCATGGCCGTGATCGACGGCATCGGGTGGAAGAGCCGCCAGGCCGACCTCAAGCGCATCCACCAGCTCTGGGTCGACCAGCAGATCGACGGGCTCTACACGCTGTCGACGCTCGACCGGTTCCGGGCCGACCTGGCCGACGCCGCACGGCTGCGCCGCCTCATCCCATAGGCCCGGCGCCGAGGCGGCCGAGGCGGCCGAGGCGGTCAGGCGGCGGCGGGAGCGGCCGGGCTCGTGCCGACCCCGTGCCGGTCGAAGGCCCGGCCGAGGTCGAGCAGTGTGTCGGCGAGGGCGCCGTGTTGCGACGCCGGCACGACGTCGGCGAACGCGGCGGCGTAGGCGCTCGCGATGGCGGTCGTGACCTCGACGCCGCGCGGCGTGCGGCTGACGATGACGCTGCGACGGTCGTCGGGGTTGCGGCGACGGTCGAGGTGGCCGGCGTCGACCAGGCGGTCGACGGGGTTGGTCATCGCGCCCGACGACAGGTCGAGCTGGGCCGCTGCCCGCTTGGGGGTGACCAGGTCGTCGGTGGCCCACACGTAGAAGAGGAACCGGATGTCGGTGTCGCCCAGCCCGAACAGGTCGCCCTGGTGGTCGAGCACGCGTGAGTGGTTCAGCATCAGCAGACGGAACGAGTCGAGCAGGCGGGGGAGGTCGCCGGGGGCGAGGTCGGCGCGGCCGGAGCCGGCGGGGCCGGGATCGGCAGGGGTCGTGACGAGCATGGGGTCCTCCGTGACGCGTGTGGGCGTGCCGTCCATGGCACCGGCTCAGTCAACAAGAATCTCGACGATCGTGACACCCCCACCACTGGGGACATGGTTCGGCTTGCGTGCCTCTCCAGCTGCAAGTAATTTGATTGTCGTACCACTTGAGAACAACGATCACTCGAAACCAGAACGGTTCGGGAGGTGAGCTTCTCACCGGCGAGGCTCCTGAGCCTCCTCGCCGGGGTGGCCCCCGACATCCCTTCGTCCCCCTTCTCGCCCTGGAGCACACCATGTCCCGTCCCACCCCCCGCATCGCCCGCATCGCCGCCTGGATCGCCATCCCCGCCGCCCTCGTCGCCTCGGGCATCGTCGTCTCGACGGCGTCGTACTCGGCCTTCTCGTCGACCACGGTCAACCCCACCAGCAACTGGACCGCCGGCACCGTCGCCCTGACCGACGACGACAGCAACACCGCGCTCTTCACCGCCACGAACCTCAAGCCCGGCCAGACCGGCAGCAACTGCATCGCCGTCACCAGCACCGGCTCGCTCGCCTCGGCCGTCAAGCTCTACGGCACGGGCGCCGCCACGACCAACAACCTGGCGTCGAACATCCCGCTGAGCGTCGTGCAGGGCACCGGCGGCGGCTTCGGCTCGTGCACCGGCTTCACCCCGCTCTCGTCGGGCTCGAGCCTCTACAGCGGCACGCTGGCCGCCTTCGGCACCAGCTACACCAACTACTCCAACGGCGTCGGCACCTGGGCCCCCACCGGCACCGCGTCCGAGACCCGCACCTACCAGGTGACCTACACCGTCTCGAACACCGCCCCCAACACGACCCAGGGCGGCACCGCGAGCCTCGGCCTCACCTGGGAGGCCCAGAACAGCTGAGGCCCGACCCCCGGCTGAACACCGCACCACCGCACCAGGCGGCCCGACACCGCACCACCCGCACCATCCCCGAGCAGAGGCACCCATGAGCACGATCGACCTGAAGCTGCGGCCCGCCGCCGCAGCCGCGGCCTCGATCACCGTGCCCCTGGGTGCCTCTCGTTCGTGGTTCGACTGGACGCGCCTGGCCCTCGGCACCGCGTCGCGCGTCGTGCTGTACTCCCTGCTCGGCCTGATGGTCTACGCGGCCGCCCCCGCCGCCCTCGGCTGGAGCCCCACCACCGTGATGACCGGCTCGATGGAGCCCCGCATCCACCCCGGCGACGTCGTCGTCGCGAAGCCCGTGGCGGCGTCCGACGTGCACCGCGGCCAGGTGCTGCTCTTCGACGACCCCGACCAGGCCGGGCACCTGCGTCTGCACCGCTACCACGACAACGGCCAGGCCGGGCAGATCGTCACCAAGGGCGACGCCAACCCGAGCGTCGACTCGACGCCGATCGACCGCAGCGCCGTGATCGGCGTCGGCTTCCTGCGCGTGCCCTACGTCGGCACGCCCTTCGTCTGGGCGGCGGGCCACCAGTACGGCCACCTGCTGGTCACCGGCGGACTGCTGATCCTCGTCGTCCTGCTCAGCCGCAACGACCGGTACCTGTTGCGTGACGACCGTGCCGAGCGCCCCGCGTCGCCTCGGGTGACCGCCCCCGCCGGCCGCCGCGTACAGCGACGACGCGAGCGGCGCCTCCGTCGCCTCCGGACCGCAGGAGGCGCGATCGGCCTGGCAGCGATCGGTGGCGGTCTCGCGCTCACCCTCGTCGTCTCGGGCGGCGCGCACGCGGCGTTCGCCGCGCCCACCGCGAACCCGACGTCGAGCTTCGGTGCCGGGAACTACGACTGCCTGCAGGACACCTACAACTCGCAGACCTCGTACGGCTTCGCGTACAACGAGACGTCGGGCACGACCACCGCCGACGGCAGCTCGTTCGCCCGCGTGGGCACCCTGAGCGGCGGGGCGACCTTCGTCGCCGGCTCGTGCGCCACCACCCAGAGCCCCTACCTGCAGCTCGACGGCACCGGGCAGGTGACGACCGCGGTCAACCTCACCGGTCAGGCCGCATTCACGATCGAGACCTGGTTCCGCACGACCAGCGCCGCCGGAGGCACCCTGGCCGCGTTCACCGCTGCGCAGACGGGCACGAACACGACCGCCGACCGTGCGCTCTACCTGACCACGGCGGGCAAGATCGCCCTCGGCGTGCGCCCGACCTCGACCACGACGAAGGCCACGACGACCTCAGCTTCGTACAACGACGGCGCTTGGCACCACGTGGTCGCCACCCTCTCGGGCTCGAGCACGATCATCTACGTCGACGGTGTCGCGGTCGTCACCGACACCACGAACAAGACCGTGCCGACGGCCGCCGGTTACTGGCGCGTGGGCTACGCCCCGCTCAGTGGCCTGCCCTCGGCTCCCACGAACGGCTTCTTCGCCGGCTCGGTCGACGGCACGACGATCTACAACAACTCGGCCCAGACCGCCTCGGCCGTGCAGGCCCGCTACGCGGCCGGCCGCTGACCCACCGCAGCCGCCCGGTCAGCCGGCCAGCGCCTCCTCGATGACCGCGACGACCTCGGGGGCGTCGGGTTCGGTCGTCGGACGGAAGCGGTGCACGGTGCCGCCGGGGGTGATGACGAACTTCTCGAAGTTCCACTTGACGCGGCCGGCCTTGCCCTCGGCGTCGGTGGCCTTCTTCAGTTCGGTGTAGAGCGGGTGCTCGCCCCGACCGTTGACCTTGACCTTCTCCATCATCGGGAAGGTCACGCCCCAGGTGGCGGAGCAGTACTCCTCGATGGCCTCGCCGCTCGAGAGCTCCTGGAAGAACTGGTTGCTGGGGAAGCCCAGCACCGTGAAGCCTTGCTCGCCGTACTGCTTCTGCAGCGCCTCGAGCTTCTCGTACTGGGGGGCGAGGCCGCATCGCGACGCCACGTTCACGACCATCACGACCTTGTCGGCGTAGGCGCCGAACGTGGTGGACTCGCCGCGGATCGTGGTCAGGGTGATGTCGTCGAGGCTCATGGGGTCGACCGTAGGCCCGCCTGCTGCGAGCCCGCTCGTCGGCGTGCTCGCTGGCCCGCTCGTCGGCGCGCTCGCTGGCCCGCTCGTCGGCGCGCTCGCCGGCCCGCTCGCCGGCGCGAGCCTGCTCGGTCGCGCCTCCGTTCCTTCCTGCTCCGTCCCGCCGCGAGCTCCGGGCGACGGCCACGTGTCCCCCCCCGGTCGCCGCCTTGCGCCCCTCGCCCTGTCTCGTCAGCCTGCCGCAGTCGGCAACTCCTGACCCGTGTGTCGCCGAGGTGAGGCGAGCCGCCAGGCCCTGCGTCCTCGTGGTCCGAGCACTCGCGGCAGTGAGGAGTTCCCGACACCTGCGACGGGTCGCGGGCCGCCCGCCGTCCGGATGAGAGCCCTGATCGCGCTGACCGTCACGCCCCACATGTCTTGCACCATCACCGTCCCCGCGCGGAACGGGACCAGACCGTCGCGAGCGATGTCGGCGTCCTTGAGTCGGTCCTTGTCGAAACGTGTCTCGTGGTGCGCTCGTCCATCGGTCTCGAGACCGATGATCCCGTCGACGACCATGTCGATGATCTTCGCGGTGCCGGAGACGGGCACCTGGCGGGCGACGTGATGCCCAGCCCGCCGCAACCTCGTGCCCGCCGCGCTCTCGAGGATGCTCTCGGCGCCCGGATCGCTCCAGGCTACGAGGCCGGCAGCGTCGGCACGTCTCCGGGACAGCACCTCGGCTGCGTCGTCGTCGTCTTCGACGATGCCGGCCCGTCTGGCCCAGTCGACGAGGATGACCGCATCCTCGAACGATCGGGTCTCGACGACTGCCCGAGCCAGGGCGTCACGAGGGTCGACGGCCCAGGTCGAACCCCGATCAGAGAGTTCGAGCGGGTCCCACACGACTCGGACTCCACGCCGCCGTCGCAGCCGCGAAGCCGTCACGGGTACCGACACCGTGACCGGCGGACGGGTCCACGTCCATGCCCCAAGCTGATGCAACGCGGATGCGCCGGTGAGTCGACCACCCACGGCGACCGCGACGTAGCGAGGGTCTCCACGCTCCCAGGTGGAGTACCACCCACGCCGGGGTCTGCTGACCGTGCGTGAACGGACCGCGACGGTCAGGTGTCGGTCGGTGGCGCCCAGGGCGACCAGGTCGTGTTTGTGGAGGAGTCCTCCGGCGGCTGAGACGAATTCGGCGATCGTTGTCATGGTCCACGAGCGTGTCGACGACACGGGCCTCGGGTGGCGCCGGAGTCCGTTGATGTTGAGAGACATCCCGGCGACGCCGTCCGGGAGGATGCGTCGCCCGAGTCCAGGCGAAGGTGCGTCGCGTCGCCCGGGTGACCGGCGCTCCTGCTCCGGGTTCCGAGAACGCCTGACGCGCGCTTCGACCTCCGCGGCTTCTGCCGACTGCGAGGTTGCCGGCCGACGCGACCGGGTCGACCCCTCGTCGAGAAGTCCTGCCTCCAGCCGCGCATCGCAGTGGAGCGAGGGATGGTCGTGCATGCGTTGCAGCACGGGTCAGGAGTTGCCGCCGCTTGCGGGCGAGGGCGCGGGCGCGGGCGCGGGTGTGAGTGGTTGCGGGTGCGGGTGCGGGCGTGGTCACGGAGGAGGGCTGGCTACTCGGGACGGCAGTCGCTGTCAACCCCCCTCCGACCGACTGGTGCGGCATTTGGAGCGCGTGCAACAATTCGCTGAGATGGCTGCCCAGGACGACAAAATCCGCTTCGACGCGCGCGGACGAGATCTGGACGAGGCCGTCGAGATCATGAGTGCCGGGTACAACGGTCGTGGTTTCCAGGTCGCCCCCACCGAGGCGCCCTTCGCGTTCCGCCACACCATCGTCGGCGACGGGGCCATGACCCTGCGCTCGACGTTGTTCATGGGGCGCGTCGACGGGCAGGCCGCCGCGGGGGACGAGCACGTCGTGCACTGGCTGCTCGACGGACGCTCGACCGTCGACAACGGTCGCGACGAGGTGGCCGGCTCCGTCGGGCGACCGATCCTCTTCCCCGAGGGGCGCGAGTTCGAGTTCACCACCGAGGACGTCAACCAGAGCCTGCTGCACCTCTCGAAGTCGGTCGTCGACGAGGTCGCGGCCGAGCGTCACGGCATCATGCCCGGCACGATCCGGTTCGACCACGCCGCCCCCGTCTCGTCCGCCGCCGTGCAGGCCTGGCACGCCACCGTCCGACTGATCGGTCGCGCCTACCTGGGCTCGGGTGAGCCCAGCGACCTGATGCGCACCGAGATGGCCCGGATGGCCGCCGGCGCCCTGCTCGACACCTTCGCCCACACGTCGAGCCCGATGCCCGCAGCCCTGCTCGCCCCGCGCAACGCCAGCCTGCGCCTGGCCGGCGCGTACATGCCCGCCAGCCCCCCCCTGCCGATCTCGGCCGTCGACATCGCCCGGGCGGCGGGGCTCCCCCCGCGGGGGCTGCAGCAGGCTTCCAGCCGTCACCTCGCCACCACGCCCACGGCCTACCTGCGCGAGATCCGCCTCGAGCGCGTGCACGAGGCCCTGCGCGAAGCCACCCCGGACGCGACGACCGTCGCCGACGTCGCCCGGCACTGGGCGTTCGCCCACCTCGGCAGGTTCTCGGCCGCGTACCAGCAGCGGTTCGGCGAGTACCCCCGCGAGACGCTGCACCGCGGCTGACGTCGGGGGGGCCCGGCGCACGTGGTCCCCTCGCTGCCGAACGCGCCTCCTGGGCTGGTGCCGACGGGCAGCGACCGAGCGCGGCGTAGACGCGCAGCGCGCCGGGGACGACCTCGACCGTGACCGGCAGGGGCCCGACGCGCTCGCCGTCGGCGTAGGCGGCGACCCCGTCGGCCTCGATCACGGCCCGACGCACGCGGTGCACGGTCACGTTCGGGTGGCTCAGGTGGGTGCCGCGGAACACGCTCGGGAACAGCCGCACGAACTGCCAGCGCGTCAGCCGCTCGACCACGAGCACGTCGAGCAGTCCGTCGTCGAGCACGGCGTCGGGCGTGACCTTCATGCCGCCGCCGAGCGACTGGCCGTTGCCGACCGAGATGGGGGGGCCCTCGACGGTCGAGGCGCCCCCGTCGAGCTCGGGGCGGTGGGGGATCGTCGGCGGACGCACCGGCGGGGGCGCGGGGGCGCCGTGGGCGCGCGGGCGCCCCGTGGGCCGGCTCGGCCGGTGGGCCGGCTCGTCCACGACGGCGTCGAAGCCCGCCGAGACCATGCAGGCGAACCAGGTGGCCCGGCCGTCGGCCTGCAGCACGCGTCCGGCGTCGATGGGGGTCGGCTCGCCCTCGAGCAGTCGGACGAGGAGGCGCGTGGCAGCCTCGGCATCGTCGTGGGGCAGCCCGAAGGCCCGGGCCGTGTCGTTGCCGGTGCCCGTCGGCACCAGTCCCAGCGGCACGTCCGTGCCCGCGACGAGGTTGGCCCCGAGGTTCACCATGCCGTCGCCGCCGACGACGATCAGGGCGTCAGGGCGTCCGCCGTGGTCGGGGTCGAGTTCGCGGCGGGCCGCGGCCACGAGGTCGTCGTAGCTCGACTCGGTGAGCGGGACGACCGTGTGGCCGGCGTCTCGGAGCCCGGCGAGCACCCCGTCGGCGAGGTGCTTCCGGCCGCCGGCGGAGGCGCCGGGGTTGATCGCCACGACCAGGCGGAGGGGCGTCGGGGTCATGGGGTCGATCTTGCCAGCCCCGAGCCCGCACGGCTCGGGCGGCCCGCCGCGGGTGGCGGGCATACTGGACGCTGACCACCTGACGAGAGGCACCCTCACCATGAGCAGCACCCACGGCACCACGACGACCGCGACCCGGCCCCCTACGAGCCGACGATCCGCGAGTCGCCCAACCGCGGGGCCGGCCTGTTCGTCGGCACGGTCTTCCTGCTGCTCGGCGCCATCGGGTTCCTGGTCGAAGACATGGGCTCGTTCTTCTCCACGCAGGGCGCGTCGCTCTGGTTCGTCTGGAACCTCAACCCCGCGCTGGTGGTCGTCTGGGTGCTGGCCGGTGCCGCGCTGATCATCGCGGGAGCGTCCTCGCGAGCCAGCGCCCGCTACATCAACACCTGGATCGGCCTGATCTTCGTGGTCTTCGGCATCGCCGGGTTCTTCCTCGAGGGCACCGACGTCAACTTCCTGGCGTTCAACCTCGGCGACAACGTCACGCACCTCGCCGGCGGCCTGCTGCTGCTCGCGCCCGCCGTGGGGGCCGGGCGCCGCCGCCGCTGAACCGGGCAGCGCCGCACCCCACGGCGCCGCACCCCGCTGCGCCGCGTCTCGTCGCTCTTCGTCGCGCCTCGCAGGGGGCTGCGGGCTGGCTGCACGTCTACCGGGATCGGCCCCGGGGGCTACCGGCACCGCGCCTCCCTGGCTAGGGTTAGGGTCACCTAACCCAGGTCACCCAGGAGGTGCGCACCATGACCGTCGTCATCCCCTTCTCCGAGGCGGTGCGCGAGCGCACCGCCGAGCGGGTCCCCGCCGACGTCGGCTGCTCGTTCATGACCGACCTGCTGATCGGCCGGGGCACACGTGACGACTACGTGCCGTTGCTCGCCCAGCACTCCTTCGTCTACGCCGCCCTCGAGGACGCTGCCGTGCGGTGGTCGGGCGACCCGGTCGTGGCTCCGTTCCTCGCTCCGGGGCTGACCCGGCTGCCGGCCATCGAGGCCGACCTGGCGTTCCTGCTCGGTGACGACTGGCGGGCCCGCATCTCGCCGCTGCCGACCACCCGCGCGTACGTCGACCGCATCGAGCAGGCGTCGAGCTGGGCCGGTGGCTTCATCGCTCACCACTACACGCGCTGCCTCGGCGACCTGTCGGGCGGGCACCTGATCCGCAGCATCCTGCAGCGCCGGTTCGGCTTCGACACGAACGGCGTCGGGTTCTTCCTGTTCGCCGAGATCGCCGAGCCGAAGTCGTTCAAGACGACCTACCGCCGCCAGCTCGACGCGGTGGCCTGGTCGGCCGACGAGCGCGAGCACGTGCTCGACGAGGTCTGCGCCGCGTACCGCTTCAGCACCGACCTGTTCACCGACCTCGCGGCCGCGAAGGCCGCCGCCTAGGCGATCGCCGACGGGCCGAGCCGACGGGCCGAGCCGACGGGTCGGGCCGTCGGGCCGACCCCCCGGGCCGCCGGGCCGACCCCCCGGGCCGACGCTTGGTCGGACCGGACGCTCAGCCCGTGGCAGCAGTCGTCGTGTCGTCGCCCACGCGGGCGTCGGCCGCGGCCTCGATGGCCGGCACGCGCGACGCCTCGCTCATGAAGCGGCGCACGTCGAGGTCGACGATGATGTCGGCCGGCCGCAGCGGGCGCGACAGGTACAGCCCCTCGAGCGAGGTGATGCGGCTGAGGGCGACGTAGGTCTGCCCCGCGCTGAACACCCGCGAGCCGAGGTCGACGATGGCCCGGTCGTAGGTCTTGCCCTGGGACTTGTGGATCGTGACGGCCCAGGCGAGACGCAGCGGGAACTGCGTGAACTCGGCCACGACGTCTTTCTTGAGCTGCTTGGTGGTCGCCGAGTACGAGTACTTGTGCTTCTCCCACACGACGGGCTGCACCTCGTGCACCTCACCGTCGACCTCGACGAAGACGGTGTCGCGCACCCGGGTGACGACGCCCGTGGTGCCGTTGACCCACCGTTGCTCGGAGTCGTTGCGGAGGAACATCACCCGGGCCCCGACCTTGAGCTCGAGGGCCTCGTCGGCCGGGTAGGCCCGCCCGCCGAACTCGCCGCTGACCTCGGCCTTGGCGGTCATCACCTTGCCCGACAGGCGATCGAGCTCGACCTTGTTGATGCGGTTGACCGTGTCGTTGCGCGTGGCCAGGGTGATGGCCCCGCCGTCGGTCGGCACGGGGCGGGCCCCGGCGCCGTTCAGCGCCCCGGCGATCTCGGCCGTGACCCGGCCGTGGCGCACGGCGTTCAGCATCTCTTTGAAGTCGCCCTCGGTCTGACGGTGGATGAAGGCCAGCTCGTAGATGCGCAGGCTCGCTTCGGTCCACACCTTGGCGTCGAAGAACCACATCGAGCGGTAGTTGTCGCGGAAGTACTCGCGCTCTTCGGCGTCGCCCGGCACCGGCGGCAGTTGGTACGGGTCGCCGAACAGCACGACCTGCACGCCGCCGAACGGCTCGTGCTTGCGCTGCCGGGCCTGGCGCAGCGAGCGGTCGATGGCGTCCATCAGGTCGGCGTTGACCATCGAGACCTCGTCGATGACGAGCGTGTCGATGGTGTTGAGCAACTTGCGCAGCTCGGCGTTCTGCTCGATGTCGTGATCGGCGATGAGCCCCACCGAGAGGCGGAACAGCGAGTGGATCGTCTGGCCGCCGACGTTGAGGGCGGCGACGCCCGTGGGGGCGCAGATGACGATCTGCTTCGAGGTGTTCCACGACAGGTGGTTCAGCAGCGTCGACTTGCCCGTGCCGGCCCGGCCCGTGACGAAGATGTGCTCGCGGGTGTTCTCGATCGCGTCGTACAGCGCCTGCTGTTCGGCGGAGAGGGCCACGCTCACGACGACGAGCACCTTTCGGGAGGGGGGGGGGGAGGCCACCAATCTACCCGCGACGGCGGTGGGGCTCGGCAGTTCGTGACCCGCGCCTCCTATTGTTGTCGTCATGTCGTCGTCTGTGGGGGAGGAGACACGTCCACCGCTCGGCTGGCCGTTCGTCGCGATCTGGGGCGGGGCGCTGCTCTTCGTGCTGATCGGTTTCTGGGTCACCGTCGTGGCCCTGAACGCCACCGTCTACAGCGCCGCCGGGTTCGCCCGCGGGTACGTGGCGGCGGTCGACCGCGGCGACACGTCGAGCGCGTTGACCCTCGCGGGCGTCACGCCGACCGACCAGCTGGCCGACGCGCTGCTCGAGGTGCCCTCGCTCGGCGGCGTCGACGACGTGACCGAGGTGGGCGACGTCGACCTCGGTGACGACACCCACGCGATCACGCTCTCGTACTCGATGCAGGGCACGTCGGCCACGGCCGAGGCCCCGGCGCAGTCGCAGTTCGTCGTGCAGCGGGTCGGCACCCGGTTCGGGCTGTTCCACTCGTGGCGCTTCGTGCAGGCGCCCACCGCGCAGCTCGACGTGACGCCCCAGCACGACTCCCGTTTCACGGTGGACGGCCGCGACGTCTCGACCGACGCCCCCGACGTCGCGACCCGGTTCACGGTGCTCGCGCCGTCACGGTTCGAGCTCGACCACTCGTCGCGCTACCTCGAGGCGCCGACCGTCGAGGCCGACGTGCTCACCGTCGGGGCGACGTCGGGGGTGTCGATCGAGGTGCAGCCCCGGGACGCGTTCGTCCAGGCCGTCCAGGACATGGTCGACCAGCAGCTCGACGAGCAGTGCGTCACGCAGCAGGTGCTGTTGCCGGCCGGGTGCCCCTTCGGCCGCCAGGTCGACGACCGGGTCACGGACGACCCGACGTGGACGGTGCCGGTGCACCCCGTCGTCTCGATCGTGCCGGGCCCGTCGGGCCAGTGGCAGGTGCCCGGCGTGGCCGGCACGGCCCACCTCGTCGTCGGTGCCCAGTCGCTCTTCGACGGCAAGCGCTACACGATCGACGAGGACGTCCCCTTCACCGTCACGTACCTGATGCGCATCAGCACGTCCGACGAGCTGACGTTCGAGTAGACGAGCGGCCCGGCGGGTCGGCCCGACCGCAGGAGGCGCGGGTCGCCTGCGACGGTCAGCGGACGGCGGCGCGGCGCAGGACCGCGAACGTCCCCGCGATCGCCGCCGCCGCCAGCAGCGCGGCGCTGAGCGCCGCCCACCAGCTCTCGTAGTTCGCGAACACGGCGGGCAGCGAGGGGCCGGCGGCCCGGAGCGCCACGGCCAGCACCAGGACGACGCCGATCGAGATGCCCAGCGGGCCCCGCGGCCCGAACCGCAGCCAGGCCGCTCCGAACACCCCGCCGGCCGTCTGGGCGACGAGGGCGCCGAGGAACACGATCGGGACGAGCACGCCCAGGTCACCGGCACCGAGGACGTTGACGTCGAAGACGTAGAAGCCGCCGAACCAGTGGTCGGTCAGCACCTCGAGCGCGAGCAGGGCGGCGAACACCCCGGTCAGGTAGAGCGAGACGAGGGTGTGGGTCACGGCGGTGCCCAGCGCGAACGCCCGTCGCGGCGCCCCGAACGAGGCGGCGAGGGGGAAGGTCGAGGCGACCGAGGCCACGCCCATGGCGACGAGGTACCCGGACTGGGCCCACACGACGCCCGGATTGAAGCGTGCGCCGGTGGCGTACGAGGCGCCGTCGTCGTAGGCGCCCGAGCGCTGCAGCGTGACCTGGATCACCACGGTGACGGCGAACGTGATGGCGACGATGAGCAACGGCACGAGCAGGACGCCGCGTCGGCGGGCGAACTGCAGGCGGACGACGGGCAGGACGCTCTTCACGAGGTGGCTCCTTCGAGTTCGGTGTCGCGCGAGCCGAGGGCCGCGACGACCTGTTGCAGTGAGACCCCCGAGAGCTCGACGCCCGCCGAGGCGGCGTCGGCTCGCGTGGTGCGGTCGGTGGCGCCGTCGACCACCGCCGTCTTCAGCCCACCCACCGCGTGCTGGGACAGGAGGCGGCGCCCGACGGCGAACCGGTCGACGGCGGATGCCGTCCCGGCGACCTGGTAGGCGGAAGCCCGGGCCTCGTCGACGTCGGAGTCGAGTCGCACCCGGCCCTCGTCGAGCACGACCACCCGTTCGAGCAGGGCCTCCATCTCGTCGATCAGGTGCGTCGAGAGCAGGATCGTGCGCGGGTGGGCCGAGTAATCGGCGAGCAGGCGGTCGTAGAACAGCTGACGGGCCGTGGCGTCGAGCCCGAGGTAGGGCTCGTCGAAGATCGTCAGCGGGGCCCGCGAGGCCATGCCGATCACGATCGACGCGGCGGACAGCTGCCCGCGGGACATCTTCTTCAGGTCGGTCTTCTCGGGCACCCGCAGGGCGGCGGCGAGGTCGCGGGCGAGGGCGGCGTCCCACCCGCGGTGGAAGGCCGGCGCCACCGAGAGCACGTGCTTCAGCCTGAAGCCGTCCGGGTACCGCTGGCTGTCGCGCACGAACGACACCCGGGACAGGACGTCGGCATGGTCCGCGGGCTCTCGGCCGAAGACCCGCACCGCGCCTCCCGACGGCCGTTCCTGGCCGGCGACGCAGGCCATCAGCGTCGTCTTGCCGGCGCCGTTGCGGCCGAGGAGGCCGCAGATGACCCCCTCGTCGACGCTGAGGTCGACGCCGTCCAGGGCGCGCGAGGAGCCGTAACGACGGCTCAGGTCGGTGATCTCGATCACGGGGCTCATGACTGGTCCTCTTGTTCGATCAGGTGGTGGAGGGCGGCGGCGTCGATGCCCAGCGCGCGTGCCTCGGCCACCAGCGGGCGCACGTACTCGTCGGCGAAGCGGGCCCGGCGATGGTCGGCCAGGCGCTCGCGGGCACCGGTCGCGACGAACATGCCGACGCCCCGGCGCTTGTAGAGGATGCCGCGGTCGACCAGCAGGTTGACGGCCTTGCCGGCCGTGGCCGGGTTGATCCGGTAGAACGCGGCGAGCTCGGTGGTCGACGCCACCGGGGCCTCGTCGGCGTAGGTGCCGTCGAGCACGTCCTTCTCGATCTGCGCAGCGAGCTGCTGGAAGATCGGCGTCCCGTCGTCGAGCACGACTGCTCCTTTGGTTAGCTACTTAAGTAGTTAACCTAGGAGGCGCGGGTCGGCCTGTCAAGGACCGTCCCGTTCAGGCGCTGGCGGCTCCCGCCCGCTCGAGGTCGCGCACGTCGTCGACGCCGCCGAAGGTCGTGCGGTAGGCACGCGGGGTCGTGCCGAGCACGCGCGCGAAGTGGTGTCGCAGCACGGCCGCCGAACCGAAGCCGACCTCGTCGGCGATCGCGTCGATGCCGAGCCCCGTGGTCTCAAGCAGCTCTTGCGACCGCAGGAGGCGCTGGCGGGTGAGCCACGCCCCGGGCGTCGCCCCCAGCTCGGCCTTGAAGCGACGGGCGAACGTGCGCGGCGACATGTGCGCCCTCGCGGCCAACCCCTCGATGCTCAGGTCGTCGCGGAGGTGCCCGAGCATCCAGTCGGTGAGCGGCGCGAGCGAGTCGTCGACCTCGACCGGGAGCGGCGTCTTGATGAACTGGCTCTGACCGCCGTCGCGGTGCGGCGGCACGACCATCCGACGGGCGATCACGTTCGCGGCGGCGGCGCCGTGCTCGCGGCGGACGAGGTGTAGGCAGGCGTCGATGCCGGCGGCCGTGCCCGCGCTCGTGATGACGCGGCGGTCCTCGACGAAGAGCACGTCGGCGTCGACCTCGACCGCGGGGTGGTCGCGTTGCAGGGCGTCCGAGTAGCGCCAGTGGGTCGTCGCCCGGCGGCCGTCGAGCAGCCCGGCCTCGGCCAGGACGAACGCCCCGCTGCACACGCTGAGCAACCACGCCCCGCGGGCCTCGGCCGCGACGAGCAGCTCGCGCACGGCCGGCGAGACGAGCTCGGCCTGATCGGGCCGGTTCCAGAGGGCCGGCACGCAGATGACGTCGGCGTCGGCCGCGGCACCCAGGTCGAGGTCGACCGTGATGGAGAAGCCCTGGTTCGTGCGGACGAGCCCCGGGTGCTCGGTCACGATGCGGTGCTCGAACGGAGGCGCGCCCTCGTCGGTCCGGTCGAGGCCGAACACCTCGCAGAGCACCCCGAACTCGAAGGGCGCGACGCCGTCGGCGACGATCGTGGCGACGGTGCGGAACGGGGGCATGGGGTCTCCTGGGCTGGGCTGGCTGGCTGGCTGACCGGGCTGGCGGTGTGGCGCGATGTCGACGGACGGTGGCCAGACTGCCACTCGTGGCAGGACCTGTCCACTCGTAGAGTTCCTGCCATGACCGCCGAGCCCCGACCGACCGCCGAGCCCCGACCTACCGCCGAGCCCCGACCTACCGCCGCCGTCCTCGACGACCTGCTCGCGCCTCCTACGCCCGTGGCCGCCCGCGCCCTCGAGGCGGCCGCCGTCGTGTCGAGCCCGGCCCTCCTCGCGCACAGCCGACGCTCGGCGGCGCTCGCCGTGGCCCTGGGGCGACGCGAGGGGCTGGCGTTCGACCACGAGTTGCTGTTCGTGGCGGCGGCGCTGCACGACGTCGGGCTGGCCGGCCCGTTCGACAGCCACGGCGAGCCCTTCGAGCGGGCCGGGGGCGAGGTCGCCCGCGTGTTCGCGACCGGGGCGGGGTGGTCGTCCGACCGGTCGCAACGGGTGGTCGACGTCATCGTGCGGCACATGTGGCCCGCGGTCTCGTCCGGCCTCGACGTCGAGGGGCACCTGCTCGAACGCGCGACGAGCCTCGACGTGTCGGGGGTGGGCGGTGACGACTGGCCGGTCGAACTCGTCGGCGCCCTCGTCGACCGGGTGCCCCGCGACGGCTTCGGCGTCGAGTTCGGCGGGCTGATGTCGGCGCAGGCGCACCGGAAGCCCGGGTCCGAGGCCGGCCGGACGATCCGGGGCGGCATGCGCGACCGGATCGCCGCGAACCCGCTCGACCGCCTCTGACCCCGCCGTCCGCGCACCCGGAGCCCCGGCGCCCGGGCCCCTCCCGCGATCGCCCTCCATCGGTTAGAATGATGCAAACGTATGAATTTGGAGAGCACCCGCATGGCACACCCCCTCGAGTTCGGCCTCGACACCTTCGGCGACATCACCGACCGCCTCGACGGCAGCCCGGTCACGCACGCCCAGGCCATCCGCAACCTGGTGGAGCAGGCCGTGCTCGCCGATCAGGTGGGCCTCGACTTCATCGGCGTCGGCGAGCACCACCGCGAGGACTTCGCCGTCTCGGCCCCCGAGGTCGTGCTCGCCGCCATCGCCGCCCGCACGAAGACGATCCGCCTGGGCTCGGCCGTCACCGTCCTCAGCTCGGACGACCCCGTGCGCGTGTTCCAGCGCTTCGCCACGGTCGACGCGATCTCGAACGGCCGCGCCGAGGTCATCCTCGGCCGTGGCTCGTTCACCGAGTCGTTCCCGCTCTTCGGCCTCGACCTGCAGGACTACGAGGTGCTCTTCGAGGAGAAGATCCAGCTCTTCGCCGAGCTGCTGAAGGAGGGCCCGACGACCTGGTCGGGCACCGTCCGGGCCGGTCTCGACGCACAAGAGGTCTACCCCAAGACCGAGGGCGGCTCGATCCGCACCTGGGTCGGCGTCGGCGGATCGCCGCAGTCGGTCATCCGCGCCGCGCACTACGGCTTCCCGCTCTTCCTCGCGATCATCGGCGGCCAGCCCGCCCAGTTCGCGCCCTACGCCGACCTCTACCGTCGTGCCCTCGGCGAGTTCGGCCACGACTCGCAGCCGATCGCGATGCACTCGCCCGGTTTCGTGGCCGAGACCGACGCCGAAGCCAAGGAGGCGCTGTTCCCGTACCAAGAGGAGCAGACGAACCAGCTCGGTCGCGAACGCGGCTGGCCCCCCTACAGCCGTGCGCAGTACGAGGCCAGTGCCAGCTCGACCGGTGCGCTCTACGTGGGGTCCCCCGAGACCGTCGCCACGAAGATCGCGCAGAACATGCGCCTCCTCGGCGCCACGCGCTTCGACATGCGGTACAGCATGGGCCGCCTGCCGCACGAACTCATGATGCGCAGCATCGAGCTGTACGGCACGAAGGTCGTGCCGCTGGTGCGCGAGATGCTCGCCTGACCCGACCCGCGCCTCCTCGGGGCGTCAGCGGGTGCGCTCGCGCTGGTGCGACAGCGCCTCGAGCTGCTCGTTGTAGGCCCTGAGCTCGGCGTCGTCGTCTCGCTCGGCCTGGCGGTCCTTGCGGACGGCTTCACGACCGTCGCTGCGGCTCCACATGATCGCCACCGCGACGGCCATGACGATCGTCGGGATCTCGCCGACGCTCCAGGCGATGCCGCCGGCCACGTACTGGTCTTGCATCGGGGTGGGCCCCCAGGTGCGACCCATGGCGCCGTACCAGTCGGCGAGGAAGAGCCCCGTGGCGCTCATGATGCCCAGGCCGAAGAACGCGTGGAACGCCATGGTCCCGAGCAACACGACGAGTCGGGCGGGGTAGGGGAGTCGACCCTTGACCGGGTCGATGCCGATCATCGACTGCACGAAGAGGTAGCCGGTGATCAGGAAGTGCACGATCATCCAGTAGTGGCCGATGTGCGTGGTGGTCGCCCAGCTGAACAACGGCGTGTAGTAGAACGCCCACAGCGAGCCCGCGAACAGCACCGCCGAGATGATCGGGTTGCTGACGAACGTCGCGAACCGCGAGTGCACCAGGATCATGATCCACTCGCGACCGCCCCGCGAGCCGTCGCTGCGCTTCTTGATGGTGCGCAGTGCGAGCGTGACCGGGGCGCCGGGCACGAGCAGCACGGGCACGAGCATGCCCAGCGCCATGTGCGCGAGCATGTGCGTGCTGAAGAGGTACTCCTCGTAGACGTTCGGTGCACCGCAGGTGATGTAGAACAGCACGACGAGGCCCGCCACCCACGAGACGGTCCGGCCGACCGGCCAGCGGTCGCCGCGGCGGTGCAGGCGCACGACGCCGGCCAGGTAGAAGAAGGCGCCGAAGGCGCAGAGCAGGCCCCAGAGCAGGTCGACGTTCCACTCGGTGAGGTAGCGCAGGGGCGTCAGCTCGGGCGGCAGGGCCTCTTCGGTGAGGATGACCGCGGCGGTCGGATCGGCGAGGTCGCTCGCGGCGACCTGCTCGACCGGGGTGGCCGTCCGGGCGAGGGCGGCCGCGACGCCCGAGGCGAGCCCCATGAACGCGAGCTCGGCGGTGACGAACCACCAGAAGAGCTTCGCCGTCGCGGTGGGGTGGGTGGCGAGGCGGCCGACGAGCCAGCGGCGCTGCACGACGCCGAACAGGCCCAGCGCGACGAGGGCGAACGTCTTGACCAGCACGAGCACGCCGTAGCCCGACGTCAGGGCCGACCAGTCGCCGATGCGGATCGCGGCGCTGCCGATGCCCGACACCGCGACGACCACGAAGCAGACGATGGCCACGCTCGAGTAACGCGCGAGCACGACCGCGAGGCGTCCGCTCGAGAGGTGTCCGCGCAGCAGCACGATGGCGAGCAGGCCACCCAGCCAGGCGGAGGCCCCCACCAGGTGCAGGGCGAGGTCGGTGACGGCGGCGTCGTGCCCGCTCGTGCCGGCCGCGTGGCCCTGCTCGGCGATGGGGATGAGCCCACCGGCGGCGAGCACCGTCACGGCGACGATCAACCAGATGTTGCGGACGATGAAGCAGAGCACCGTGACGGTCGCCGCGATCAGCGTCGTGATGAGCCAGGCGGTGCCGAGCTCGGTGTTCGTCAGGAAGAACGCGAGCGTCCGCCCGAACTGGTCGTCGAAGGTGACCGGGACGTTGGCGACGCTGAGGAACGTGAAGAAGGGGGTGATCGCCGAGGCGACGGCCCAGAAGCCGGCGGCGGCCGCGGCGACGTCCATGGCGCGGTCGTACTCGGCCTCGCGTCGCGTGAGTGCGAAGCAGGTCAGGAAGAGTGTGCCGATGGTGAGGGCCGCGCCGATGTTGCCCAGCATCTTGGCCATGGGCAGGCCGTAGCGCACGACCTCGCCGGGGTCGACGACGAGGGGCGCGTCGGCCGCCCCGCCGAACTTCAGTGCGGCGAGGAGGGACGCGAACGCCACCAGCACGAGCAGTGCGGGCGCCGTGGTGCGAGCGAGTCTGGGCATCGTCTACCAGGGTAAGTCGGATCACCTGGTGAACAGGCGGGGGGGGGGGGCGTCGCTCGACGTCGGGTGATCGGAACGAGAGAAGGGGCGGGCCGCCCGTTGGTCGCCCCCCCCCTTCTCGGGTGCTCGTGAGAGCGAGGACTACTTGACGGCAGCCTTGAGCTTGCTGCCGGCGCTGACCTTGACGCTGTCGCTGGCGGCGATCTCGAGGGCCTCACCCGTCTGCGGGTTGCGGCCGGTGCGAGCGGCGCGGTGCGTCTTCTCGAAGGCGATCCACCCGGGGATGGTGACCTTCGTGCCGTCGGCGACCGACTTCGAGACGACGGAGAAGAACGCGTCGACGACGCCGCTGACGGCGGCCTGGCTCTGGCCGGACTCGGATGCGACAGCTGCGACGAGCTCGGTACGGTTCAGTGACTTGTCAGCCATGTAAATGTCCTCCTCGGACTTCATTCGGTGTGACGAGACACGGCGTTCACCATGCCTGTGCGATCGAGACCAGAGAGCCGAGGGCCCTGTGGAACCGGTTGAAACCTACCAGGAAGACTTCGTGATGCCCGGCAACTCGCCACGGTGGGCCATGTCGCGGAACCGCACGCGGCTGATGCCGTAGGCCTTGAGGTGACCGCGGGGGCGGCCGTCGACCGAGTCGCGGTTGCGGAGGCGGACCGGCGACGCGTTGCGCGGCAGCTTCTGCAGACCGAGGCGAGCGGCCTCGCGGCTCTCGTCGGAACCGTTCGGGTCGATCAGGGCCTTCTTCAGCTCGAGACGCTTCTCGGCGTAGCGGGCCACGATCTCGGCGCGCTGGTTGTTCTTGGCGATCATGCTCTTCTTGGCCATTTTTAGCGCTCCTCGCGGAATTCGACGTGCTTGCGAATCACCGGGTCGTACTTCTTCAGCACGAGACGGTCGGGGTTGTTGCGACGGTTCTTCTTGGTCACGTACGTGAAACCGGTGCCCGCCGTCGAGCGGAGCTTGATGATGGGACGGACGTCCTGTTGACGAGCCATTAGATCTTCTCCCCACGAGCGAGCAGGTCCTTGACGACCGACTCGATGCCACGAGCGTCGATGACCTTGATGCCCTTGGCGCTGAGCTGCAGCGTCACGTTACGACGAAGCGACGGCACGTAGTACGTCTTCTTCTGGATGTTCGGGTCGAAACGACGCTTGGTGCGTCGGTGCGAGTGCGAGATGTTGTGTCCGAAGCCGGGAACGGCTCCGGTCACCTGGCAGGTTGCTGCCATGGTTTTCCTCCGTAGATACCGTGAGGGCCGGAGCCCTCACCCAAGGTCACTTGTCGGCGCGCCGGTCCCCCTTGCCCGATCGAAGGATCGGGCGATGGTGCCGGGAGGCGGTGCACATGGGCGCAGAGAGCACCCAACCAAAGGGAGAGCTTACGCGACACGCCCGGACCCACGCAACCCGCGCCTCCTCGGCCTGACGGATCGGGGACGAGGAGGCGCGGCTCAGCGGATCGCGGAGGCGTCGGCGGCCGCGCGGGCCTCGGCCGTGCACGCCGGGCACAGGCCGAACACGTCGACCACGTGCTGCGCCTCGGTGAACCCGTGCGTCGCGGCGACGTGCTGGGCCCAGGTCTCGACCTCGTCGGCCTCGATCTCGACGGTGGTGCCGCAGTTGCGGCAGATGAGGTGATGGTGGTGCGTGCCCGGGGTGCAGGCGCGGTAGAGGCTCTCGCCCTCTTGCTGCAGCGAGTCGGCCGAGCCGTCGGCGGCGAGGTCGGCGAGGGCCCGGTAGACCGTGGCCAGGCCGATGCCGGTCTCGCGCAGGTGGGCGTGCAGTGCCTGGGCGCTGACGAACCCCTCGCTCGTGCCGAGTGCTTCTCGCACGGCCTCGCGTTGCCACGTGTTGCGTCGGACCACCACGTCGTCCTGCCTCTCTGTGTCAGACCCCGGTCGAGTCTCGGACCCCGGTCGGGGCCAAGGGTACCCGCGGGCCCCTGCGCGGCTTCCCGGCGGCGGTCGTCCGACGCCAGCCGACCAGACGGCAGACGAGCCAGATCGTGAACGAGATGGTGGTGACGTAGGGGCTGATCGGCAGGCCGCCGCCGAGGGCGAGCAGGATGCCGCCGACGACCGAGACGACGGCGAACGTCACGCTGAGCACGGGCACGAGCCGGGGGTTCACGGTCAGCCTCAGCGCGGCCGCGGCGGGAGTCACGAGCAGCGAGAGCACGAGCAGTGCACCGATGATCTGCACCGACACCGCGACCGACAGGCCGAGCACGAGCATGAACACGATGCCGAGCGTGCGCACGGGCACGCCGGCCGCCGCGGCGACGTCGGGGTCGACGCTGGCGAAGGTCAGCGGACGCCAGATCACGATCAGCGTGACGATCACGACGGCCGAGATGGCGACCAGCCAGCCCAGCTGCGGGTTGTCGACCGACACGATCTGGCCGGTCAGCAGCCCGAACTTGTTGGCCGACCGCCCCCGGTAGAGCGCCAGGAAGAGGATGCCGAGGCCCAGGCCGAACGGCATGAGCACCGCGATGATCGAGTTGCGCTCGCGCGCACGGGTGCCCAGCAGTCCGATCAGCAGGGCCGCGAGCAGGCTGCCGACGAGCGAACCGCTGACGACGTTGACGCCGAGCAGCAGGGCGGCGGCGGCGCCGGCGAACGAGAGTTCGCTGATGCCGTGCACCGCGAAGGGCATGTTGCGCGTGATGACGAACGGGCCGATCAGGCCGCCCACCAGGCCGAGGACCGCGCCCGCGACGACGCTGTTCCGGACCAGCACGAGCAGCTCGCCGAAGTCCTGGAAGCTGAACAGCTGCGACCACAGGTCGGTCATCGGACGAGCCCTTCGTCGTCCTGGTGCTCGTCGACGTGGTGGTCGTGGCCGTCGTGGCTGCCGACGATCACGATGCGACCCATGGTGCGGATCACGTCGACCGGGGTGCCGTAGAGGTCGCTCAGCACGTCGGCGCGCAGCACCTCGTCGGGCGTGCCGATGCGGAACCGGCCGCCGGCGAGGTAGAGCACCCGGTCGACGACGTCGAGGATGGGATTGACGTCGTGCGTGACGAACACGACCGCGGCGTTGCGGGCTCGTCTCTGCTCGTCGATCAGCCGGGTCACCTCGCGCTGGTGGCGCAGGTCGAGCGAGATGAGGGGTTCGTCACAGAGCAGCAGGGCCGGTTCGGCGGCCAGGGCCTGGCCGACCCGCGTGCGCTGTTGCTCGCCGCCGCTGAGGCTGGCGACCGGCGAGGTCGCGAACGACGTCGCGCCGACGTCGTCGACCAGGGCGTCGATGCGCGCCCGTTCGGCGGCCGACTCGCGGCGCAGCCCCCAGCGGTGACCCGTGACGCCGAGCGCGATCATGTCGCGGGCGCGCAGCGGGGTGCCGGATTCCATCAGTCGTTGCTGCGGCACGTAGCCGATGCGGCGGTGGCCGCGCCCGACCGGTCGGCCGAGGAACTCGATGCTGCCCTCTGTCAGCTGCTGCTGGCCGAGGATCGTGCGCAGCATCGTCGTCTTGCCCGCGCCGTTCGGCCCGAGCACCGCGATGAACTCGCCCGGCCGCACGTCGAGGTCGAGCCCCGACCAGAGCGTGCGGGCACCGAACGAGACCCCGGCGTCGCGGAGGCGCAGCACGGCGTCGCCGCCGCCACCGGCCGAGGAGGCGCGTGTGGCGACGGCGACGGAGGTCGCGCCGGACGGGTCGGTCACTTGCCGAGCGCCTCCGAGATCGCATCGATGTTGCTCTGTTGCCATGCCACGTAGTCTTCCCCCTCGGGCAGCAGCTCGGTGACCGGAACGATGGCGACGCCCGCGTCGGTCGCGGCCTTCTCGACCTGCTCGGTCTCGGGGCTCGAGGTCTGCTCGTTGTAGGCGAGCAGGTCGACCTTCCCGTCGGTGAAGAGCTTCAGGGTCTCGTTGAGCACGGCGGGCGAGACGTCGTCGCCCTCCTCGATGGCCTCGGAGAACTCGGCGGGCGTCACGTTGACCAGGCCCATGGCGTCGAAGAGGTAGCCGGGCACGGGCTCGGTGTAGGCGACCGGGTCGCCGTCGTGGGCCGTCTTGATCGACGCGGCCTGCGCCTCCAGGTCGGCGATCTTCGTGCCGAAGGCCTCGGCGTTCGCGGTGAAGGTGTCGGCGTTCGCCGTGTCGACCCGGCCGAACTCGTCGGCCAGGGCCGTGGCGAGCTTCGCCATGCTCGGCAGGCTGTAGAAGACGTGCTCGTTGAACGCGCCGTGGTCGTGGTCGTCGTGGTCGTCGGCGCCGTGCTCGTCGGCTTCGGGCGTGGCGTCGTCGCTCGCGGCGTCGGTGGCCTCGTCGGCGTGGTCGTCGTGCCCCGCCTCGGGGTCGAGCCCCGAGACGTCGACCGCGTCGACCACGGTGGCGTCGGTGCCGCTCGCGTCGACCATCGTGTCGACGAACGAGTCGTAGCCGCCGCCGTTCTCGACGACCACGTCGGCCTTCGAGACGGCCAGCTGCGTGCGGGCGTCGGCCTCGTACGAGTGCGGGTCGTGCGAGGGGTCGCTGAGGATGCGCGTGACGTCGACCAGGTCGCCGCCGGCCGTCCGGGCGATGTCGCCGTAGACGTTGGTGGACGTGACCCCCGAGATCGCGCCTCCGTCGGCGGCCTCGCTCGAGCCGGAGGCGCCCGTGGCGCAACCGCTCAGCACGAGGGCCGCGGCGGCGGGCAGGACGAGCAGGGTCGGCAGCGAGCGCTTCTTCATGTCGGTCACGCTATTGCTACTGATAATGATTGTCAAAACGAGGAGGCGCGGCCCGGCCGAGCGCGCCTCCTCGGTTGTCGAGACCCCAGGAATGCGCCGAGACCCCCGTGCGCGCACGGGGGTCTCGGTCACTTCCTGGGGTCTCGCGGGGCTTAGGCCTTCGTGGCGGCCTCGACGGACTCGGCACCGGCCGCGTCGTCGTCCTCGCGACCGGGAGTCTTGAGGTTCCACTTCTTGATCACGAAGCTGAACAGGACGTAGTAGACGACCGCGTAGCCGAGCCCGATTGGGATCAGCCAGATCGAGTTCTGCGAGATGTTGAAGTTCAGCACGTAGTCGATCAAGCCCGCCGAGAAGGTGAACCCGGTGTGGATGTCGAGCGCGTTGACAAGCATCATCGACGTGCCGGTCAGCACCGCGTGGATCACGTACAGCGGCCAGGCGACGAACATGAACGAGAACTCGAGCGGCTCGGTGATGCCCGTGATGAACGCGGTCAGCGCGGTCGACAGCATGATGCCGCCGATCAGCTTCTTCTTCTCGGGGCGGGCGTGGCGCCAGATCGCCAGGGCCGCGGCGGGCAGGGCGAACATGAAGATCGGGAAGAACCCGGTCATGAACACCCCGGCGCTCGGGTCGCCGGCGAAGAAGCGGTTCAGGTCGCCGCGCACGACCTCGCCGCTCGCGTTCGTGTAGTCGCCGACCAGGAACCAGACGACCGAGTTGAGGATGTGGTGCAGGCCCGTGGGGATCAACAGGCGGTTGGCGACGCCGTAGACGCCGCTGCCGACCACGTCGTTCGACGCCACGGCCTGGCCGATGCCGGTGAGGGCGTTGTTGAAGAGCGGGTAGATGAACGACATGACCACGCCGACGACCAGGCCGGTGACGGCCGTGAGGATCGGCACCATGCGGCGGCCCGAGAAGAACCCGAGGAAGTCGGGCAGCTTCGTCCGGTGGAACCGCTGCCAGATGATCGCCGACAGGATGCCCATCACGATGCCGGCCAGCACGCCGTAGTTGATGACCTCGGGGTCGCCCGTCGGGGTCTCGCGACCGGCGAGCACGACCGGGGACATGGCCGTGAAGACGCCGTCGACGACCATGTAGCCGACGACCGCGGCCAGGGCCGTCGAGCCGTCCGACTTCTTCGCCCAGCCGATCGCGATGCCGACCGCGAAGATCAGCGGCAGCCAGGTGAAGACCGCCTGCCCGGCCGCCCCGATCACCGAGGCACCGGTCTCGAAGCCCGGGATCGCCCCGAGCAGGTCGTCCTGCCCGAGTCGCAGCAGGATGCCCGCGGCGGGCAGCACGGCGATCGGCAGCATGAGGCTGCGCCCGAGGCGCTGCAGCACCGCGAAGGCGGCCGAGCCCCTCTTCTTGGTCGGGGCCGACTCGGTCGTCGTCGTCATCAGGTGGTCCTCTCGTCGGTGAGCAGCCGTGGTGCGGGGGTGGGTGTCGTGCGGGTGGAGGCGGTTCGGGAGGCGCGGGTCGCGTCGAGCGCGGAGCCAGCCCGGTCCTGTCCGGTCATGACCAGTGAGTGGTAGTTTCCTCAGACCGACGGGTGGTGTCAACTAGGACGACCACCTCGTCACCGCGAGCGACCGACCCACGGAGGAGAACAGCTCATGTCGAAAGCACAGGCCATGATCGACGGACTCGGCGGCGCCGACAACATCGAGGAGATCGAGGGCTGCATCACGCGCCTCCGCACCGACGTGCGGGACATCTCGCTCGTCGACGACGCCGCCCTGAAGGCGGCCGGTGCCACCGCCGTCGTCCACGCGGGCGGCAGCGTCCAGGTGATCGTCGGCACGATCGCCGACTCGCTCGCCGAAGACATCAACGACCTGCTGCCGTGACCATGGTCGTCTCGCCCGTCGCCGGCCGGGTGACGGCGCTCGCCGAGGTGCCCGACGCCGTGTTCGCGGGGCAGCTCGTGGGCGCGGGCGTCGCGGTCGAGCCGAGCGCGCCTCCTGCCGGTGGCCTGGTCGCCGTCGTCTCGCCCGTCGCGGGCGAGATCGTCAAGCTGCACCCGCACGCGTTCGTCGTCGTGGGCGGGTCGGGCACGGGCCTGCTCGTGCACGTCGGCATCGACACGGTGAAGCTCGGCGGCACGGGCTTCGAACTCGCCGTCGCCGAGGGCGCGACCGTCGCGGCGGGCGACCTCGTCGTCCGGTTCGACCCGACCGTCGTGGCCGCGGCGGGCTACTCGGCCGTCATCCCGGTCGTCGTGCTCGACAGCGCCCCCGACAGCGTCCCGCAGCACGCCGTCGGCACGACCGTCGCCATGGGCGAGCCCCTCTTCGACCTCTGAGGCCGGCACCACGATGCTCGCGGCCCGACGGGGCGCCGCGTGTCGTGCACCACACCCGGTCTGGACGCGGTGCGGTGCACGAGATGCGGTGCCGTGCGGCCGTGGCCGGGTGTCACACCGGGGTGGTGCCCGACTCGACCTGCATCTTCAGGCGGTAGCGGTCCGAGCGGTACCAGCTCTTGGCGTGTTCGAGCGGGACGTCGCCCGCGAACGAGATCCGGTCGAAGTACATGACCGGGGCACCCTCTCGCGTGCCGAGCAGGGTCGCGACGTCGGCGTCGGCCCCCTCGGCGCTGACCGTCTGCGTCGCGCGCGTGATCGGCGTCGCGTAGTCGCCGTCGAGCGTGCGGTACAACGACCGGCTCAGGTCGTGGTCGAGCAGCCCGGGCAGGCGGTCGGCGGGGTACCAGCCGTCGTCGATGCTGACCGGCACGCCGTCGGCCAGGCGCAGGCGCTTGACGTGGAACGCCGAGGCGCCGGCCTCGAGTCCGAGTGCCGCGGCCGTCTCGGGCGGGGGAGTCGTCTCGGCCTTCACCAGCACGACCGTGCTCGGCACGTGACCGAGCTTGGTCATCTCGTCGGTGAACGAGGCGAGGTGCAGCGTCGACTGCACGACGCGGTGCGCCACGAAGGTGCCCTTGCCTCGCACGCGGGTCAACCAGCCCTCGTTCACGAGCTGCCCCACGGCCTCGCGCACGGTGATGCGGCTGACGCCGTACTCGAGCATGAGCTGGCGCTCGCTCGCGATCGCCGAGCCGGGCTGCGAACCGGCCGCGAGCCGCTGCACGATGGAGCGCAACTGCTCGTGCTTCGGCACGGCTCCGTCGGTGATGTGGTCGGTCATGGGCCCCTCGTCGGTCGCGCCCGAGGGTGGTCCCATCTGGTCATGACCGGTCGTCCTGCACTCGACGTTAGTCCACGCCGTCCGTCCCCAGCCAGGTGAGGACCCGGCGGGGGTGCGGTTCACAGGAACGGACGAGGAGGCGCGGCTCAGTCGAGCAGCAGCGCCGGCTCTTCGAGGACGCTCGCCACGTCGGCCACGAACCGGCTGGCGACGTCGCCGTCGACCACGCGGTGGTCGAAGCTCGCCCCGATCGTCGTCACCATGCGCGAGCGCACCTCGCCGTCGACCACCCAGGCCTTCGGCTTGATCGTGCCGAGGGCCACGATCGCGACCTCGCCCGGGTTGAGGATCGGCGTGCCGGTGTCCATGCCGAAGACGCCGATGTTGGTGATGGTGATCGTGCCGTCTCGCATGTCGGCCGGCGTCGTCTTGCCGTCGCGCGCGGTCAGCGTCAGCTGCTCGAGGGCCTGGGCCAACTCGAGCAGGCTCATCGACTGGGCCTCTTTGACGTTCGGCACGATCAGGCCACGCGGGGTGGCCGCGGCGATGCCGAGGTTGACGAAGTGCCGCACGAGGATCTCGCGGTCGGTCCAGGCCGAGTTGACCATCGGGTTGCGACGCACGGCCCAGATGATCGCCTTGGCCATGATCAGCAGCGGCGAGACCTTGACGCCAGCGAACTGCGGCGACGCCTTCAGTCGCTTGACGAACTCCATCGTGCGGGTGGCGTCGACGTCGACGAACAGGCTGACGTGCGGTGCGGTGAACGCCGACGACGTCATGGCCGCGGCGATGGCCTGGCGGACGCCCTTGACCGGGATGCGCTCGACGCGCTCCTCGCCCCACTCGGGCGTCTCGCTGTTACGGAAGACGCTGGCCTGCTGGGCGTGACGGATGACGTCGTCGCGCGTGACCTCGCCGGCCAGGCCGGTCGGCTGGACGACGGCGAGGTCGACCTCGAGGTCTTTGGCCAGCTTGCGGATCGGCGGCTTGGCGGTGATCGGCAGGGCCGGGGCGGCGGGCCCCGACGGGGGGGGGCGCCGCCGGGCCGGCCCGGCGACGCGCAGCTGCCGGGCGTCGACCTCGGGCTGCGACGGACGACGCCGGCGGGTCGCGCCGTGACCGCCCGCGGCGCCGTAGCCCACGAGCACGGCGCCCGAACCGGAGACGGCAGCGGCCTCGGGTGCGGCCTCGGGTGCGTGCGCCACCGCGCCGGTGTCGCCGGCGGCGCTGACCGCGCCGGCCGAGCGGACCGGGGCGACGGGAGTCGAGCCCTGCGCCGGCACCGCGGCGGTGGGTGCTGCTGCTTCGGCCTGACGGGCACGCTGCGCCGAGAGTGCCTCTTCGTTCTGCGACACGACCTGCGCCGTGCGCGCGAGCCCGCCCGACTCGAGCGACTCGGACGCGGCAGCACGACCCGACGGGGTCGCGGGTGCCGACGAGTCGCCGACCCGGATGATCGGGGTGCCGACGTCGACCGTGGTGCCCGGTTCGACGAGGATGCTCTCGACCACGCCGGCGTAGGGCGACGGCAACTCGACGAGCGACTTCGCGGTCTCGATCTCGACGAGCACCTGGTTGATCTCGACGCTGTCGCCGGGGGCGACCTTCCACTCGACGATCTCGGCCTCGGTCAGGCCCTCGCCGACGTCGGGCAGGGTGAATTCGCTGGTCATGTCGTGACTCCTAGTAGGCCAGGGCCCGGTCGACCGCCTCGAGCACGCGGTCGGCGTCGGGCAGGTACTGCGTCTCGAGCTTGGCAGGAGGGAAGGGAGCGTCGAAGCCGCTGACGCGCAGCACGGGCGCCTCGAGCGAGTAGAAGGCCTTCTCGGCGACGGTGGCGGCGATCTCGGAGCCGACCGAGACGAAACCGGGGGCCTCCTGTGCCACGACGAGGCGCCCGGTCTTGCGGACCGACTCGAGGATGGGCCCGTAGTCGACCGGTGAGAGCGACCGCAGGTCGACGACCTCGGCCGAGACGCCCTCGGCCGCCGCGATCTCGGCCGCCTGGAGCAGCACGCTGACCATCGCGCCGTGCCCCAGCAGGGTCACCTCGGTGCCCGTCCGGACGACGCGGCTCGCGTGCAACGGCGCCTGCGGGTCGCCCAGGTCGACCTCGCCCTTGGGCCAGTAGCGGCTCTTGGGCTCGAAGAACATGACGGGGTCGTTCGACGCGATGGCCTCTTGGATCATCCAGTAGGCGTCGTGCGGTGTGCTCGGGCTGACGACGCGCAGGCCCGCCGTGTGGGCGAAGTACGCCTCGGGGCTCTCCTGGTGGTGCTCGACCGCGCCGATGTGTCCGCCGTACGGCACCCGGATCACGACCGGCATCGTGACCGCACCCTCGTGACGGTTCGTCATCTTGGCGAGCTGCGACGTGATCTGGTCGAAGCCAGGGTAGATGAAGCCGTCGAACTGGATCTCGCAGACCGGGCGGAAGCCGCCCATGGCGAGTCCGATCGCGGTGCCCACGATGCCCGACTCGGCGAGCGGGGTGTCGATGACGCGCTTCTCGCCGAACTCGGCCTGCAGCCCCTCGGTCACGCGGAAGACGCCACCGAGCGTGCCGATGTCTTCTCCCATCAGGAGCACGCGGGGGTCGTCGGCCATGGCCTTGCGGAGTCCGGCGTTGATCGCCTTGCCGAGCGGCATGGTCTGCACGGAGGCGCGGGTCGGCTCGACCGTGCCGGTCGGGTTCTCGACGGTGTCGGTCATGCTGCCCCCTCGTCGGTGGTCGCGGTCTCGCCCGCGCCACCGAAGCTCTGCTCGTAGGTCGCCAACCACTGCTTCTGTTCGGTCATCAGCGGGTGCGGCTCGGAGTACACGTGGTCGAAGATGAGGCCGCGGTCGGGGTTCGGCAGCGAGACCGTGCGCCGTCGGACGTCGGCTCCGAGGTCGTCGCCCTCGGTCTCGAGGTCGGCGAAGAACGCGTCGCCCTCGCCTCGGTTCCGCAGGAAGGCCTCGAACCGCGTGATCGGGTCACGGGCGATCCACGACTGCAGCTCGTCGTCGGTGCGGTACTTGGTGGGGTCGTCGGACGAGGTGTGTGCGCCGACGCGGTAGGTGAGCGCCTCGATGAAGCGCGGCCCGCCGCCGCCGCGGGCGGCCTCGAGGTCGCGGCGGCTGACGGCGTAGCTCGCGAGCACGTCGTTGCCGTCGACCTGCGTGCCGGGGATGCCGAAGCCGCCGGCTCGGGCGACGAGGGGCGTGCGCGACTGACGTGCGACCGGCACGCTGATCGCCCACTGGTTGTTCTGCAGGAAGAACAGCTCGGGGGTCTGGAAGCTCGCGGCGAACACCAGGGCCTCGCTGACGTCGCCCTGGCTGGTCGCGCCGTCGCCGAAGAACGTCACGACGGCCTGGTCGACCTCGGGATCGCCCGTGCCGCTCTTGCCGTCGAGGCCGAGCCCCATGGCGAAACCCGTCGCGTGCAGCGTCTGCGAGCCGATCACCAGCGTGTAGATGTGGAAGTTCTGGTGCTCGGCGGGGTTCCAGCCGCCGTGCGTGTGCCCACGCAGCAGGCGCAGGATGTCGACCGGGTCGATGCCGCGGGACAGGGCGACGGCGTGCTCGCGGTAGGACGGGAACAGGTGGTCCTGTGGGCGGGTGGCGTGGGCCAGGCCGACCTGGGCGCCCTCTTGGCCGTGGCTCGGCACCCACAGGGCGAGCTGACCCTGGCGGGCCAGGGCCGCGGCCTCGCGGTCGAACCGACGGGTCAGCACCATGTCGCGGTGGAGGGCGCGGAGTCCGTCGTCGCCGAGGGCGTCGACGTAGGGGCGGAACTCGTCGGCCGCAGCCGACTCGACCGCCTCGCCCGACGGCGACAGGAGCTGGACGGGCGGCGGCGCGTCGGTCGCTTCGGAGGAAGACATGGCGTCCAATCTATTCCGCGGCATATGCCGTCACCGGGATGTGAGGTCGACGATCTGCTGGGCGGCGTGCAGCAGCTTGTCGACCGACGACGGTTCGCCGATCGTGACGCGGACGCCCTCGCCCGCGAACGGCCGGACGACGACCCCGTGGTCGGCGAATACCTGGGCCGCGGCGGCCGTGTGCTCGCCCGTCGCGAGCCAGACGAAGTTGCCCTGGGCCTCGGGGACCGTCCACCCCTGGTCGATCAGGGCACGTCGCACCTGGTCGCGCAGCAGGATGATGCGATCGACCCGGCCGAGCAGTTCGTCGGCTTGGTCGAGCGAGGCGAGGGCGGCGGCCGCGCCCTGCTCGGTGACGGCGAGGGGGATGGCCGTGGCCCGCGCGGCGTCGAGCAGGTAGGAGGCGCCGATCGCGTACCCGACGCGGAGTGCGGCCAGCCCGTACGCCTTCGAGAAGGTGCGCAGCAGGACGAGGTTCGGGTGCAGCTCGGTGAGGGTCTCGCCGTCGACGGCCGTGCTGTCGGTGACGAACTCGGCGTACGCCTCGTCGAGCAGCACGAGCACGTCGTCGGGCACCGCGGCCATGAACGACTCGAACTCGCTCGTCGACACCGTGGTGCCCGTCGGGTTGTTGGGGGAGCAGACGATGACGACCCGGGTGCGGTCGGTGACGGCCGCGGCCATGGCCTCGAGGTCGTGGCCCCCGTCGGCCCGCAGCGGCACCTGGACGCTCGTCGCGCCGGCCACCGTGACGAGGCCCGGGTAGGCCTCGAACGAGCGCCAGGCGTAGACGACCTCGTCGCCGACCGAGGCGGCGGCGAGCACGAACTGGGCCAGCAAGGAGACCGAGCCCGCGCCGACGTGCACCTCGTCGACGGTGACGCCGAAGCGCGTGGCGAGGGCCGTCCGCAGGGCCGTCGCCGAGGCGTCGGGGTAGCGGTTGAGCGAGACGGCGCCGCGGACGGCCTCGACGACCGAGGGGAGGGGCTCGAACGGGTTCTCGTTCGACGACAGCTTGAAGGCGTCGGGGGACGCCTGCTTGCCCTGGCGGTAGGGCGGCAGGGCGGCGATCTCGGGACGGAGTCGGACGGGAGTGGTCACGCGGCCAGCCTATGGGGCGGGGCCTGCGTCGCGTCAGGGCACCGCGCCTCCTCGGGGAATCCGATCGGGCACTACCGCGTGTGGACGAGAGGTCGGCATGATGGGGGCATGACCCGATTCGTCGTGAGGTTGCTCATCAACGCGGTGGCCCTCTGGCTCACCACGCTGCTCGTGTCGGGGGTGACGGTGACGCCCTACGGCGCCGGGGGCACGCTCGAGACGATCGTGACCTTCCTGCTGCTCGCCCTGGTCTTCGGCGTCGTGAACGGTGTCGTCGGCACGGCGATCCGGGTCGTGGCGTTCCCCCTGTACATCCTGACGCTCGGCTTGATCGCCCTGGTCGTGAACGGCCTGCTGCTGCTGATCGTGGCGTGGATCTCGGGCCTGTTCGGCTTCGGGCTGACGATCGACGGCTTCTGGTGGGGTGTGATCGGTGCCGTCGTGCTCGCCGTCTTCGCCTGGGCCATCGGCGTCGTCGTCCGCCCCGTGGTCGGGCGGGGTGACCGTCAGCGGTGAACCGGTTCCGCATCTGCTTCGTCTGCACCGGCAACATCTGCCGTTCGCCCATGGCCGAGACCGTGCTGCGCGCGCTCGCCGACGACGCCGGCCTCGGTGACCGGGTCGAGGTCACCAGCGCGGGCACCGGCGACTGGCACGTCGGCGAAGGGGCCGATCCCCGCACCGTCCAGGCCCTCGAGCGCCGCGGCTACGATGGTTCGCGGCACCGGGCGAAGCAGTTCGAGGCCGACGACTTCGCGCGCTACGACCTCGTGGTGGCGTTCGATCGCGGCCAAGAACGCATCCTCCGGGCCTGGGCAGGCGACGACGCCGACCGCTCGAAGGTGCAGCTGCTGCTCACCTTCGCTCCCGACGCGGCGCCGGCGGGCGGCGGTCTCGACGTCCCCGACCCGTACTACTCCGACGCAGGCCTCTTCGACGAGGTGCTCGACATGGTCGAGCGCGCCTGTTCGGCCCTCTTCCGCCAGATCGAACCCGCACTCCGCAAGGGACAGTCATGACGTTGCCTCCTCAGCCCCTCAGCCCGCTCGACGGCCGTTACCGTTCGTCGGTCGGCACGCTGGGGGACCACCTCAGCGAGGCGGGGCTCAACCGGGCCCGCGTGCACGTCGAGGTCGAGTGGCTGATCGCCCAGACCGACCGCGGCGCGTTCGGCTCGACCCCGCTCGACGACGAGCAGAAGCGGGCCCTGCGGGCCGTCGTCACCGACTTCGGCCAGGCCGCGATCGACGAGCTCGCCGGCCTCGAGGCGACGACCCGACACGACGTCAAGGCGGTCGAGTACTTCGTCCGGGCCCGTCTGGCCGAGCTCGGGCTCGACGGGATCGCCGAACTCACCCACTTCGCCTGCACCAGCGAGGACATCAACAACCTCTCGTACGCCGTCACCGTCAAGGCGGCCCTGTTCGACGTCTGGCTGCCGGCCTTCGACGCCGTGCTCGCCGCCCTCACCACCTGGGCGACCGATGCCCGCGACGTTCCGATGCTCGCGCACACCCACGGGCAGCCGGCGACGCCGACCACGGTCGGAAAGGAGTTCGCCGTCTTCGCGCACCGCCTCCAGCGCCTGCGCTCGCAGATCGTCGGCACCGAGTTCCTCGGCAAGTTCAGCGGGGCGACCGGCACGTTCTCGGCCCACGTCGTGGCCGACCCCGGGCTGGACTGGCCCGCGACGGCCCGCGCCTTCGTCGAGGACGCCCTGGGGCTGACCTTCAACCCGCTGACGACGCAGATCGAGTCGCACGACTGGCAGGCCGAGCTCTACTCGCGCGTCGCCCACGCCAACCGCGTGCTGCACAACCTCGCCACCGACGTGTGGTCGTACATCTCGATGGGCTACTTCACGCAGATCCCGCAGGCGGGGGCGACCGGGTCGTCGACCATGCCGCACAAGATCAACCCGATCCGCTTCGAGAACGCCGAGGCGAACCTCGAGATCTCGTCGGCGCTCTTCGACTCGCTGGCCTCGACCCTGGTCACCAGCCGCCAGCAGCGCGACCTCACGGACTCGTCGGCCCAGCGCAACATCGGGGTCGCCTTCGGCCACTCGATGCTCGCGCTCGACAACCTGCGTCGCGGCCTCGGCGAGATCGCCGTCGGCACCGTGACGCTCGAGTCCGACCTCGACTCCAACTGGGAGGTCCTCGGCGAGGCGATCCAGACCGTGATCCGCGCCGAGGTCGTCGCCGGACGATCGTCGATCGACGACCCGTACGCGATGCTCAAAGAGCTGACCCGTGGCAAGCGCGTCGGGCAGGCCGAACTGGTCGCGTTCGTCGAGGGCCTCGACGTGTCCGACGAGGCGAAGCAGCGCCTCGTGGCCCTGACCCCGGCGACCTACACGGGCATCGCGTCGCAGCTGGTCGACCACCTGGCCTGAGCCCGGGAGGCGCGGGTCGGCCCGCCGGGACGACCCACGCACCAGCGTGCCCCGGCCCGCAGGCCACGACCGGGGGTCAGGCGTGCGTCAGTGGCCGCGCGGCTTGTCGGCGTCGTCGATCTCGTGTCGCTCGTCGTCGTTGGGCTTGGCCGCGAGGGCGAGCATGGCGATGGTGACGAGCGCGACGATGAAGCCGATGCAGAGGAAGAGCAGCGCGAGTTGCAGGGCGCGCGTCGTCATGAGGACGACGAGGCCGACGAAGGCGGCGAAGACCCCCGACAGTCCGAGGAACTCGGCGGGGCGGAACCGGTCGCGCCAGGTGGGGTGGGTCATGACGTTCGGGCCTTGTCGTCGGGGGTGTCGGCAGCGGCCGGGTGCCCGGTCTGCCATTTGAGCGAGAGGCCGGCGATCGCGCGGAACACGCCGCCCAGGGCGCCGGAGGCGCCCAGGAGGCCGACGAGCACGGTCGAGGACGTCAGTTCGCCCTCGATCTGCTCGATGCCGCCGAGCTGCTGGCTGTAGGCCGGCGGGACGACGAGGAAGACCAGGGCCAGTGCCAGGGTCAGCACGCCGACGGTCGTCCAATCACGGGCGAGCGGCGAACGACGACGACGGCGCAGGCCGGTGAGCAGTTCGAGGACGCCCGTCAGCACGGCCCAGGCCGTGACGAAGGCGACCAGCACGGGCAGCTGCCCGTGCGAGAAGACGAGGCAGAGGGCCCCGATCACGGCCCCGACGACGCCCTGCAGCACGGCGATGGTGCGGCTCGAGCGGTCGGACAGGCGCAGGGCCGACCCCACGGCGAGCACGACGCCGCCGACGACCGCCCCCGAGCCGAAGGCGAGCAGGCCGACCTGAGGTGAGTGGTCGGGGGTGAAGGTGATGGCCGCGGCGGCCGCGAGGGCGGGGACGGCACGCAGCACGGGGACGGGCCAGTACGCGGAGAGCGACGGGTCGACGCCCCGGTCCGAGGGGTCGGACGACGCCACGGGGGCGGTCGCGCCGGAGTCGTGGTGCGCAGGCGTCACGAGACCTCTTTCACGGGTGGGGGACCCGCCGAGTTTACCGCGCGCTCCTGAACGCCAGGCGGCGGGCGGTGCCGAAGGTCAGCGGCCAGCCGCGGCCCTTGAGCGTCGTGAGCTGACGCGCCATGCCGGAGGGCGTCACGCGGAGCACCCCCTCGGACTCGAGCGACAACCCGGTGAGCACGCCGTCCATCGCGCGTCGGGTGGAGGCCAGCGCGTCGGTCGTGTCGAGCCCGGTCGCGATCAGCACGCCGGCCGGCAGTCGACTGACCCGGGTGTAGGCGGTCGTCGTGTCGGCCCAGGTGGACCGCCAGTCGCGTCCGACCTCTTTGACGCACTCGATCAGGCGGACCGTCGCGACGTCGGGGTCGGGATCGTCGACGGTGAGCAGTCGGTAGTACGTGCGCCGGACGCCCTCGGTGCTCATGAAGAGCAGGTCGACGTAGCCCGTCACGACCGACGCGGGCCGCGGCCCGGCGCCGACGACGGTGCCGCCCGTGATCCACGAGCCGTGGCCGTCCTTGGCGTCGGGCCAGATCTCGACGAGCACCTCGAGCCCCGAGATCTCGATCTCGTGCGCCGGTGCGTCCGACGCGGCGGCCCTGAGGGCGCAGTCCCGGAGCCCGTAGCCCTGGCGGGCGTCGCGTTCGCCCGTCCGGTACGGCACCTGCTCGAGGTCGTGCACCACCCCGCTGAGTCGCTCGACGAAACCGGCTGTCACCTACGATAGATTACGTGTGACATATGGCGAGACGCAAGCGTGTCACGGTCGGCGATCTCTCGACACCTTCCCAGCCCGCGCCGTTACGTTCGCAGCATCTGCGGGCCGCCTCCGGCCCATCCACCCGGCTGGGAAGTCGCCCAGCCGCGGGAGCCCGATGACCGCCACCGTCCCCACGACCACCCGAACCACGCAGCCGCGCATAGTCCACGCGCCGGCGGGTGCGGCACCCGCAGGGTTCCGCCCCACCGTCGCCGGCCAGGTCGGCAAGCCGACCAGCACCTACTCGAGCCTGCTCAAGTCCGTTCGTGAGGCAGGCCTGCTGCAGCGTCGCACCGGCTTCTACGTGACGGTCTTCGTGGTGCTCGTCGCCTGCCTCGGCGGCGCGGCCACCGGCTTCGTCCTGCTGGGCTCGAGCTGGTTCCAGCTGCTGATCGCCGGTGCCCTGGGCATCATCCTCACGCAGTTCGCCTTCCTCACGCACGAGGCCGCGCACCGCCAGGTGTTCGAGTCGGGCACGCGCAACGACAAGGTCGGTCGCGTGCTGGCCGCCGGTGTCGTCGGCATCAGCTACGCGTGGTGGATGACCAAGCACAGTCGCCACCACGCCAACCCGAACACCAAGGGCAAAGACCCCGACATCGCGTTCGACACGATCTCGTTCCTCGAAGAGGACGCGGCGAAGCAGCGCGGCGTGCTCGGCTTCATCACCCGCCGCCAGGGCTACTTCTTCTTCCCGCTGCTGCTCGGCGAGGGCGTCAACCTGCACGTGACGTCGTTCCGCACGCTGCTCGGTCGCGACAAGATCGAGGGCCGGGCGCTCGAGATCACGCTGATCGCTGTGCGGCTGGTCGCCTACTTCGGCGTCGTCTTCTGGTTCCTGCCGGTCGGCATGGCCTTCGCCTTCGTCGGCGTGCAGATGGCCGTCTTCGGTCTCTACATGGGGTCGTCGTTCGCCCCGAACCACAAGGGCATGCCGATCATCCCCGAGGGGGCCAAGGTCGACTTCCTCAGCAAGCAGGTCCTCACCTCGCGCAACATCACGGGTCGGCACTCGACCGCGTTCATGGGCGGGCTGAACTACCAGATCGAGCACCACCTCTTCCCGAGCATGGCGCGTCCGAACCTGCGTGCGGCCAGCGCCCTGGTCAAGGCGCACTGCGCCGAACACGGCATCCCCTACACCGAGACCACGATCGGCAAGTCGTACGCGATCGTCATCCGGTACCTCAACCGCGTCGGCCTCTCGGCCCGCGACCCGTTCGACTGCCCCGCGGCGTACGCGCTGCGTCCCCGCTAGTCGGCGACGAGCACGACGAGCGCAGGAGGCGCGGGCCGGGTCAGGCGGACCGGCTCGCGCCTTCGTCGTCCTCGAAGAAGTCCTCGTAGCGGACGGGACGTGCGTCGTCGGACGCGGCCCGCGCCTCCCGGGCCGGCGAGGGGTGGTCGCGGCCGCCGGCCGACCGGGACTGGTGCTTGGGGTAGGGGTGGATCGCGAGTGGGGACGCCGTCGCGTCCCTCGTGTAACTGGAATCCACGGTCGCCTCCCGTCACGGGCCGGACGTCGCATCCGGTGCCTCGACCGCCACGATACGAGTGGTCGACGGCGCTCGCGAGGGGCTTGTCAGACCCCCCGGCGAGGGCTAGCTTCGAAGGTCCGGCACTCTCAGGCGGGCCAGGCGGCCAGCTGCCAGCCCAACCAGGGCGAGAAGGCGAACGGAGCAGCCGCGACGGCGTCGCGCAGCTCGGCGGGCTCGACCCAGGCCCATTCGGCGACCTCGTCGGGCGAGGGGTCGGGCAGGCCCACGGCGCGGGCCGTGAAGACCGGGCAGATCTCGTTCTCGACCACGCCCGAGGCGTCGGTGGCGAGGTACCGGAACTCGGGCAGGATCACCTCGACGTCGCGGACCTCCATGCCGAGCTCCTGGTGGGCGCGGCGCATCAGCGCCTCGGCCGGCGTCTCGCCGGGGGCGGGGTGGCCGCAGAACGAATTGGTCCACACGCCGGGCCAGGTCTTCTTCGACAGGGCGCGACGGGTGACGAGGACGCGGCCGAGATCGTCGGTGACGTGGCAGCTGAAGGCCAGGTGCAACGGCGTCGTGGCGGTGTGGACGGTCGCCTTCGCGGTCGTGCCGATGGGCGTGCCCTCGTCGTCGAGCAGCACCACGAGCTCGTCGTGCGCGCCCGGGCGGTCACCGGACGTCGGCTGGGGATGCGTCGAGATCTCACGGGTCATGAGAGGTAGTCTGCCCTGGTGGACGGTGATCACCTGCACGCAGGCACGCGGGCGAGACACGATCGTGTCGACGCCGTCCTCGACGACTTCTTCGCGTTGGCCAAACGCCGGGCCGAGTCCGTGGGCTGGCGTTACGTCGACCTGTGGTCGGTGCTCGAGCGCAACAGCGCCGGGGGCAAGCGCTTCCGGCCCCGCATGGTCTTCACGGTCTACGACGCCCTCGGGGGTGCCGACGACGAGGCCGTGGCCCGCGTCGGCGCGGCCTTCGAACTGCTCCACACGGCCCTGATCGTCCACGACGACGTGATCGACCGTGACTTCTCGCGACGCGGCATCCCCAACGTCTCGGGCAGCTACCGCGACACCGCGACGACGGCCGGCATCCCGACCCCCGCGGCCGAGCACCGGGGCATGTCGGCCGCCGTCATCGCCGGCGACCTCGCCCTGACCGGTGCCAGCCGCATGCTGCTGGGCATCGGCTGCGCCGACCACGTCCGCACGCGGCTGCTCGACCTGCTCGACGAGGCGATCTTCGTCAGCGCGGGTGGCGAGATGGTCGACGTCGAGTTCTCGCTCTCCGCCGACCTGCCGACCGTCGACGAGATCCTCGAGATGGAACGCGCAAAGACGGCCGTCTACTCGTTCGAGGCGCCGCTGCAGGCGGGCGCGGTCCTGGCCGGGGCGGGCGAAGCCGTCGTCACGGCGGTCGGCGACTTCGGCCGCGAGGTCGGGGTCGCGTACCAGGTGGTCGACGACCTGCTCGGGGTCTTCGGCACCGAAGAGGCCACCGGCAAGACCACACGCGGCGACCTGCGCGAGGGCAAGCGCACGGTGCTCGTCGCCCACGCGGCGACCACCGACGAGTGGTTCACGATCCAGCCGTTCATCGGCAAGGCCGACCTCAGCGAGGCCGAGGCCGAGCACGTCCGCGGTCGCCTCGAGGTCTGCGGCGCCCGCGCCTTCGCCGAGGGGCTCGTCGAGCAGCACGCCCGCCGCGCGCTGGACGTGCTCGACCGTCCCGAGGTGCCCGAGTCGTTGCGTGAGGCGCTGACGCCTGTCGTCCAGGACGTCCTCGAGAGGGTGCGATGACGGGCCTGTCGCTGTACGACTCCGTGGCCGACGCGACCGCGGGCGGCGTGATCCGCCGCTACTCGACGTCCTTCGGCCTGGCCTCGCGCCTGCTGGGCGGCGAGGTGCGGCAGCACGTCGAGAACGTGTACGCGCTCGTCCGCGTCGCGGACGAGATCGTCGACGGCCCCGCGACCGAGGCCGGACTGGGCGCCGAGGCGGCGGGCCGGTTGCTCGACGGCTTCGAGGCCGAGACCGAGCGGGCCCTGGTCGAGGGCTTCAGCCCGAACCTGGTCGTGCACGCCTTCGCCCGCACCGCCCGCGCCACCGGTTTCGGTGCCGAGTTGACGGCACCCTTCTTCGCCTCGATGCGGGCCGACCTCAGCGCCCGCGAGCACGACCAGGCCTCGTTCGACGCGTACGTGTACGGCTCGGCCGAGGTCGTCGGCCTGATGTGCCTCAAGGCGTTCCTGCAGGGGCATCCCTTCCCGCCGAGCACGGTCGCCGAGCTCGAAGAGGGGGCCCGCCGCCTGGGCGCCGCCTTCCAGAAGGTGAACTTCCTGCGTGACCTCGCGGCCGACTTCGAGCAGCTCGGCCGCAGCTACTTCCCCGGGGTCGACGTGACCACGTTCGACGAGCAGACGAAGACGAGACTGGTGCGAGACATCGACGACGACCTCCGCGTGAGCGGCGAGATCATCCCCGTGCTGCCGACGACCTCGCGTCGGGCGGTGGCGCTGGCCCACGGCCTGTTCGCCGAGCTGAACCGGCGTCTCGAGGCGACCCCCGCCGCCTCGCTCGTCAGGGCGCGCGTGCGCGTGCCGAACCCGGTCAAGGTCCGCATCGCCGCGGGGGCCGCGGCCGGCCGCGTCACGCGTCTGCCCGAGGCCCGCGCATGAGCCGCGACACGGTCGACCGCGGGGCCACGGGCGCCGGCACCGGTGCGCCCGACGAGTCGCACGGCCTCAGCGTCACCCGCCACGGTCGCCGCGTCGTCGTGATCGGCGGCGGCATCAGCGGCCTGGCCTCGGCTGCACTGCTGGCCCGCGAAGGTCACGAGGTCACCCTGCTCGAGAAGAACGACGAGGTCGGTGGCCGCGCCGGGTCGTGGAGCCACGAGGGCTTCCGCTTCGACCTCGGCCCGAGCTGGTACCTCATGCCCGAGGTCTTCGACCACTTCTTCCGCCTGATGGGCACGTCGGCGGCCGAGCGCCTCGACCTCGTCGAGCTCGACCCGGGCTACCGGGTGCTGTTCGAGCCGACGCCCGACGACCCCGCGGCCAGCGCCCCGATCGACGTGCCGCGCGGTCTCGAGGAGAACGTCGAGCTCTTCGACCGCGTCGAACCCGGCAGCGGCGAGCGCATGCGCCGGTACCTGCGCTCGGCCCGCGACACCTACGACATCGCCAAACGACGGTTCCTCTACACGAGCTTCGGCAGCCTCACGCCTCTGCTGCGCGGCGACGTGCTGGTGCGCCTGCCCAAGCTGGCGCGGCTGCTTCTGACGAGCCTCGACTCGTACGCGTCCCGCACGGTGACCGACCCGCGCCTCCGTCAGATCCTGGGGTACCCCGCGGTCTTCCTCGGCTCGTCGCCGTTCGACACCCCGAGCATGTACCACCTGATGAGCACGCTCGACCTCGACGACGGCGTGCTGTACCCGCAGGGCGGCCTGATCTCGGTGATCGAGGCGATCCGCGACGTGGCCGTCGAGGCCGGGGTGACCGTCGTGACCGGCGCGGCCGTCACGCGGATCGTCACGCAGCCGCTCGGGGCCGAGGGCGCGGCCCTGCCGCGTGGCTCGAAGGCGACCGCCGAGGCGACAGGGGTCGACTGGACCGACGCCGAGGGCGCGACGCACCGCGTCGACGCCGACCTCGTGGTCAGCGCGGCCGACCTGCACCACACCGAGACGCAGTTGCTGCCGCGCGAGCTGCGCACCTACGATTCGTCGTACTGGGCGAGGAAGAACCCCGGGCCGAGCGCCCTGCTGCTCTACCTGGGCGTCGAGGGCGAGATCCCCGAGCTCGAGCACCACACGCTGCTCTTCGCCCGCGACTGGCACGAGAACTTCGAGCGCATCTTCGGTGCCGACAAGCGCATCCCCGACCCGCCGTCGCTGTACGTCTGCAAACCGAGCACGGTCGATCCGTCGACGGCCCCGGCCGGTCACACGAACCTCTTCGTCCTCGTGCCGCTGCCCGCCGACCCGGCGCTGGGCTCGGGCGACGTCGACGGTGACGGCGACCCGATGATCGAGCGCCTCGCCGACGGCGTCATCGCCCAGATCGCCGAGTGGGCGCACGTGCCCGACCTCGCCGACCGCGTCGTCGTGCGGCGCACCCGTGGTCCGCGCGACTTCGTCGACGACGTCAACGCCTGGAGCGGCAGCATGCTCGGGCCCGCACACACGCTCGCCCAGAGCGCCCTGTTCCGCACCGGCAACGTCTCGACCCGCGTCGACTCGCTGTTCTACGCCGGCGGTTCGGTCCGCCCGGGCATCGGCCTGCCGATGTGCCTGATCAGCGCCGAGGTGCTGCTGAAGAACCTGCGCGGCGACACGAGCACCGAGCCGCTCCCCGAGCCGTCGGCGGCCCGGTCGACGCCGTCCGAGCCCGCCGCCGGCTGATGGGGTTCCTGTACCTCGCGGCGTTGCTCGTCTCGTTGTTCGGCATGGTGATGCTCGACCGCAGGTTCCAGCTGTTCTTCTGGCGCGACGTGCCCCGGGCGGCGGTGACGCTGCTGGTCGGCGTCGTGTTCTTCCTGATCTGGGACGTCGTCGGCATCGACCTCGGCATCTTCTTCCGCGGCGAGACCTCGTTCATGACCGGCGTCCTCGTGGCGACCGAGCTGCCGCTCGAAGAGGTCTTCTTCCTGGCGCTGCTCTGCTACCTGACGATGAACCTGCTGGCCGGAGCCCGGATGGCGGCGTCGGTCGTGCTCGACCGGCGTGACGCGAGCCGCGCCGGTCGCCCGGTGGACGGCGTGCCGTCGTGACCTACTGGGCCGTCAACGCGGTGTTCCTGTCGATCGTCGCCGTCCTCGGGGTGTTGGCGCGGGGGGCCGCAGGGGTGCGGGGCCGGGCCGCGCGCGCCTCCTCGTCCCCGGCCGGGACGTCGCGGCGGCGGCGCGAACGGCTGCTGGGGGCGGGTCTCGCGACCGGGGTGCTGCTCGTGATGACCGCCGTGTTCGACAACGTCATGATCGGCATCGGGCTGGTCGGTTACGACGCCGCCCGCATCAGCGGCGTGTTCGTCGGCATCGCCCCGCTCGAGGACTTCGCCTACTCGATCGCGGCGCTCGTCCTGTTGCCGTCGGTGTGGGTGCTCCTCGGCGGACCGAAGACGCCCCGGGCGCCCGCTGCGCCGGCGGCCGGCGGGTCGACGCCCGTGAAGGAGGCGCGCTCGTGAACACGCTCAAGGCCCTGTTCGTCTCGTCCCGGCCCCTGAGCTGGATCAACACGGCGTTCCCGTTCGCGGCGGCGTACGTGCTGACGTCGCTGCTCGCGCCGACGACGACCGGGTACCTCGGCTCGTACCAGCCGCTGTCCCGGGTCGACGTGACGCCCGACGGCACGGAGGCCGTCATCTTCTCCGCAGCCGAGAACGCGCTCGGCCCGGTGGACTGGCTCGTGCTGATCGTCGGCGCCCTCTATTTCCTGATCCCCTACAACCTCGCGATGTACGGCATCAACGACGTCTTCGACTACGAGAGCGACCTGCACAACCCGCGCAAGGGCGGCGTCGAGGGCGCGCTGCTCGACCGCAGCCTGCACCGCACGACGCTGCGCGCCGCCGTCATCACGAACGTCCCGTTCCTCGTGTTCCTCGTCGCGGTGGGCGACCCGCTGAGCTGGTTCGTGCTGGCCGTCAGCGTCTTCGCCGTGATCGCCTACTCGGCTCCCGGCCTGCGCTTCAAGGAGCGCCCCTTCGTCGACTCGATCACCTCGAGCACGCACTTCGTGAGCCCCGCCATCTACGGTCTCGTGCTGGCCGGGGCGACCTTCACGCCCCAGCTGTGGGCGCTGCTGGGCGCGTTCTTCCTCTGGGGCGTCGCGAGTCACGCGTTCGGTGCCGTGCAGGACGTGCTGGCCGACCGCGAGGGCGGCATCTCGTCGATCGCGACCGAGATCGGGGCCCGCGCGACGGTGCGCCTCTCGGTGGTGGCCTACCTGCTGGCCGGCGTGCTGCTGACCTTCACCGAATGGCCGGGCCCGCTGGCGGCCCTGCTGACCCTCCCCTACGCGATCAGCTGCGCCCCGTGGTGGAACGTGACCGACGACCGGGCCGAAGAGGTCAATCGCGGGTGGCGGCGCTTCTTGGCGCTCAACTTCGTCAGCGGGTTCGTCGTGACGATGCTGATGATCTGGTGGGTGTTCCTGCGGGGCTGACGCCGCCTCCTGCGCTCGTCGCCCCTCGGCCCGCCGGGTCG